>VFHF01000178.1 GCA_009392095.1 SAR202 cluster bacterium | reverse complement strand
GGCCCAGCTACGGCACTTGCGGTACAATTGCGCCTGTCGATTCACCGGGCTTTTATCGAGAGTAAGGAAGGCTTGTCATGACCCAATTTCCCCCAGACGTTTATGCGTTGATCGATGCCGCGGTCGCTGAAGATCAGACGTTCAACGACCCCACAACCCAGGCGGTGGTCCCTCTGGAGATACAGGGAACCGGTATGCTGCGGGCCAAGGCCGTAGGAGTGTTGGCCGGGGTGGATGTGGCCATCGCTGTCTTTCAGCGGGTTGACCCAACATTGGAAGTCAAGGCCATCTTGGAAGACGGCGCACCGCTTTCACCTGGAGACGACATCGCAGTGGTACGCGGTTCGGCGGCCGGCATACTAAGGGCCGAGCGTATCGCGCTGAACTTCATGCAGCGCATGAGCGGAATCGCCTCTGACACGAACCGCTACGTCCGAGCGGTGGCTGGACTCAACGCCCGCATCGTGGACACCCGCAAGACCGTCCCCGGCCATCGCTATCTGGACAAATACTCGGTGCGCATGGGCGGCGGCTACAACCACCGTCTGAACCTGGCCGATGGCATCCTGATCAAGGACAATCACATTCAAGCCAACCGGTTCCGGGAGATGGGCCTGAAAGACGTGATCCAATTGGCCTTGGCGAGCGCCTCCCATACTATCAAGGTGGAAGTGGAGGTTGAGACCATGGAACAGGTGGCCGAAGCCCTCGAGGCCGGAGCCCACATCATCATGCTGGACAACATGTCGGTACCTGAGATGGCCGATGCCATGCTGGTTATAGGGGACCAGGCTATCGTGGAAGCCTCTGGGGGCATCACCTACGACACCGTGCGAGCGGTAGCGGAAACGGGCGTGGACCTGATCTCTATTGGCGGCCTGACTCATTCAGTCGACGCCTTAGACATCAGCCTAGACTTAGAATTCGACTAACCGTCCCGACTACTCATTGGAGTGGCCATGGTAAGTCCAGTCGACCCAGTGATCCTGGCGATGGAGCGGAAATGGAGAATTGTCCCACCAAACCGCTCATAGTGACCTTGTTGAACCACCTGTTCTCTTGATGCCGGTCTGGTCTCCCCAGATCAACTCCGGCGTGGGCGCTGCCGGTCGGCGCTGTCTAGCATCAGGGTTACCGGACCGTCGTTCTCTAGGCTGACCAGCATGTGCTCTTGGAATCTTCCGGTGCCCACCTTCAACCCTTTGTCCCGGAACAACCGCACCGTATGTTCGTAGAGACGTTTGGCGTCCTCGGGGCCTGCTGCCTGGTTGAAGTCGGGCCGCCTTCCCTTGCGCGTCTCGGCGTAGAGGGTGAACTGGCTCACGACTAAAACCTCAGCCCCAATGTCCAATGCGGAACGGTTGAACCGGTTCTCATCGTCGGCGAAGACCCTGAGGTTGGCGGTCTTTTCCACCAGGTATTCGGCGTCGGCCTCGTCGTCTTCCTTGGAGACACCCAGCAGGACGACCAGACCGGGGCCGATTTCGCCGGCAGTCTCGCCGGCAACGGCAACCGAAGCTTTGGTAACCCTCTGGACCAATGCCCTCATGAAAAACTCAACAACCCTTTGGGAAGGCAAAGGGGAATACAGTAACCGAACGTAGCGCAGGCAAGGCACAGTAGGCCAAAAACTAGTTTCCTAGCTGGAGCTTGCGGGAGTGGAGGAGGAGCTGCTGTTGCTGCTAGACTCAGACGAAGAACTGGGTGAGCTGTCGCTGGCGGATTTGGTGGCCGTGTCCGATTTCGAATCAGTGGACGACTTAGAGTCGCCGGAAGAATTGGAATCAGAAGGTTTTGAGTCAGACGAAGATGAGCTTTCGCTGGAGCCGCTCTTGCTTTCCGACGGAGTCTTCGGCCTCCCGTAGTCGGTGGTGTAGAAACCGCTACCTTTGTAGATGACGGGGACCGCGTGATAGACCCGTTGGCCCTTTCCGGCACACGCCGGGCAGGTGCCTTTGCCAGCTTCTGCGAAGGACTGCACCAATTCGAATTCTGTTTTGCAGCTTTCGCAGCGGTAATCGTAACGAGGCACGGGCACTCTCCTGTATATGATGACCCTTTGGCAGTTCCATAGGGTTAAGTGCTAAGGCCAACTAATCCAATCTACCAGCGGCACTTATAGCTGTCAACGCACCTGATTGCCGTACCCCTCAACGTCGATGCTTGAAGAAAAACCGGTAATAACCTTGGGATTTGGCCTTCAGCAAAACAGGCGGCTTAAAAGCCGCCCGGTAATTGCATTTCTGCTAAGACTGTGTGCAAAAACCCAAACCCAGGCACGATTCGGTGCGGGTCAGGGTCTTGTCGGCGTTCTTACCTGCGGTTCTGGCGACGGCGACGGCGAGCGGCTCTCTGGGCGGCCAATCGCTCTTTCTGCGCCTTGGAGCGGAAGAAGCGGCGGTCCTTGAGTTCCCGCAGGATCCCGGAGTGCTGTACCGAAGCCCGGAACCGATTTACTAGGCTCTCCGGGTTCTCGCCATCGCGAGGGGTCACGTATGCCATTCGAATCTCCGACCGTTGCCGGTCTATCTAGTTAGAGCTAATTTACCACAGGCACGATTTCCAATCAACCAGGCCGTCTCCCCGGCATGATTGGGTCAGACTGCCGTGCCGCGCTTGGCACCAACCTCTCCCAGGTACTCCAGCACGTCGGCCAGAGGCAGGACATCGGCGTATTTCTGGTTCATATCGAACAGGTTGATGGCGTGGGCGGCTTCGTGCCGGTCAAACACACCTTCTTCCACGACGATCATGCGGAACCGGTTGGTGCAGCCGTCCAGAACGCTGGCCCTGACGCAGCCGCTGGTGGTCTCGCCCACGGCGATGATGGTGTCCACGTTATGGGCGGTCAGGTGGCCGATCAGAGGTGTTCCCCAGAAAGCGCTGGGAGAGTCTTTGCGCATGATCGGCTCGCCGTCGATGGGAGCTACCTCGTCAATGATGTCATTGCGTCGGTTGCGGCGTTCCAGTGCTTCCGGACTCCGGTCTTGGTTGCCGTAGACCTGCCGGCCCGTGCTCCAGCCAGCCAGGCCGTCATCGTCGCGTCCGGTTGCGTGAATCACGGGGATGCCGGCATCACGGGCCGCTTTTAGGACGGTCTGAATCGGGCGGATGGCGTCCCAGGCGGCCAGACCGCAACTGGCCGGCCAATCTTTGGTAGCCTCCAGGATAGGCTGGGGCCGGTCACCGAACACCCACCGAAAGAGGTCAATCAGCAGCAGGGCCGGCTTCTCGCCAAAGCCCACGTGCTTGTTCTCGCCCATCGCCACGTGTTCCCGGTCTTGATCAGTAAGAAACTTGTCCCAAACTCGCTCGGCCATAACTCACCGCCTAAGGTTGTTCCGTCTTACACCTAATCTATTCCTTGGTTGGCAGACCGGCTTCTTTCCAAGCGGTCATCCCGCCGACCATGTATGTCACGTTGTCGAATCCCATGTCTTGGAGTATCTGGGCGCCCACGGCGGCCCTGTTTCCAAGTTTTCAAGTTGTGATGATCTGTACGTTTGGGTCCGAAAGCCTCGGGTCCAGCTTGGAACGGTCTTCAGCCGCCGCGTCCAAGTCTTCAACCGACATGAAAACCACGTTTTCAGCCTGCTCGCTGAGCGGGACGTTCTCTTTAAGACGTGTCTCGATCAACAGTATCTTGGGTTCCGCGTCCATCTGTTCTTTTGAAATGGTAACTTCGACGGGCGTAGTTTGCCCCTTGGCGGCTTCTACCCGCTGCCTGAAATCATCGGTCATCGATGCTGCCTCCCCATTTGAAGTAGGTGACATCATAATCTAAATGCCTGGCATCGGATAGAGATGTCACTTCATCCAAATACACGTTGTGCTAACATCTTTGGGCGCGATCGGGCGGCATTTCCATAACTGCGGAGGTCTAACGGCATGCGGTGGCTCATGATTCTGGTGTTCTTGGCAACCTTGGGAGTCGCATGCGGGTCTTCCTCCGATTTTGATTCCGAATCTAACTCAGAGGTAAACATGGCAGACGAAGAAACCACCACCACGGCTTCCGGGCTACAGATCAAGGTGATCGAAATCGGGACCGGCGATAAGGCAGAATCGGGAAAGACCGCGGTGGTCCATTATACCGGCTGGCTGCTGGACGGCACCAAATTCGACAGCTCAGTCGACCGGGGCACGCCATTCGAGTTCCCACTGGGCGCCGGCCGGGTGATTAAGGGCTGGGACGAAGGCGTGTCGACCATGAACATCGGCAGTAAGGTCGAATTGATAATTCCCCCTGACCTAGCCTACGGGGCCTCTGGCGCCGGCGGCGTGATTCCCCCGAATGCCACCCTCAAGTTCGAGGTGGAACTGCTGGACTTGAAGTAAGGGCTGCGCTCTTGGCCAGAAAGGCGCTCAGTCTTGGAAGTTGGGCGCCACCTTCTGGGCGAACAGCTTCAAGCTGTTGGCTGCGACGTCGTAAGGCATGGCTCCCAGACGGAAGTGGATGATCACGCCGCCAACGCCGGTGCCGTGCACCTTCTGAAGCCGCTCGGTCACGGTCTCCGGTGAGCCGACGATTATTCCATGTTCCAGTGAATTCCTGGCCGAACCGACGATCCTAGATGCCTGGGCTTCAAGTTCCGCCGCCGTGTTCATGCGGTCGCGGTTGGTCTGCAAGTAGGACCGCATGTTTTGGAAGTAGGGGATCCCTACTTTCTCGGCTTCGGCATCGGTCTCAGCCACGAATATATTGCGCCAGACCCACGAGTCGGCCACATTGCAGGCCACGGTCTCATCGTTATGGCCGGCGTCGGACATCGTCGCCCGGTATTGGTCCATGCGTTCGACGGTGACCTCGTCGCTCTGGACGTTCATCATGAACGGCCGGCCCTCCCGGGCCATCTCCAGCGTCGATTCCAGACCGGAGCAAGCGCGAATCATGGGCGGGTGCGGCTTCTGGTACACCTGTGGCCGCAACACGGGCAATTCCAACTGCCAGTACTTGCCGTTGTGCTTGTAGTCTTTCGTGGTCCAGGCTTGGAGCAGGATATTTTCCACTTCCAAGAGCATCTCGTGGGAATCGTCAGGGTCGATGCCAAACCCACGGAACTCGTAGAAGTTATAGGCCGTGCCCCGGCCTACGCCAACGATCATGCGGCCCTTGCTGATATTGTCGACCAGTGCGATCTGCTCGGCGAACCTGATGGGGTGGTGCAGGGCCATCTGGGCCACGGCGAACCCAATCTTGATCTTCTTGGTGCGTGCGGCGATGGCTGCGGCGAAGGTTGTTGGGTCCACGTAGGCGCAGCCCCCGTCGAAATGGTGCTCTGCCAGCCAGACCACGTCGTAACCAAGTTCTTCGGACAGTTCTGCCTCCCGGAGGGATTCTTCAATGACGTCATAGTCGCCGTCAGGAGATTGGCTCTCCGGGAATAGGAAGTTGCTAAACTTCATGTTGTCTCCTTGATAGAATGCCGTGGTCGTTCGCCCACGGCAGAACAGACGCTAGCACCTGATTTTGAGAGTGTCAATTTATCCAGCACTAGTCAAAAGGTATGCCACGCCAATGAGCATCGATGCACATGGGACTCGATTCGAATATTTAGAGACTCCAGGCACGAGACCAATCGTGTTGGTCCATGGAGTCGGCCTTGACCAGAGCATCTGGGGCGCGATTCTGGCTGATTTTGCGGGCCGGTCCACGCTGACCTACGATCTGCTGGGGCACGGCGACACCGATAAACGTCTTGGCGCCCAGACTTTCCATCCCTTCATAGGCCAGTTACGGGCCCTGCTTGAAGAGCTCCAGATCGAAGAGATGGTGTTGGTAGGGTTTTCCCTCGGGGGCCAGGTGGCCAAGCATTTTGCCTCGTCCTACCCAAACATCGTTTCGGCGTTGGTCTTGATCAGCACCACCTACCAACGCACGTCTGAGGAACGGTCGGCGATGTCTTTAAGAGTCCAACAAGCAAAGGACGGCGACCAGCAAGGACTAGAAGTATCGGCGCTGCAGAGGTGGTTCAACCCGGAGTTCTTGGCAGCCCATCCAGACGTGGAACGCCAGATAACTGCCAGGTTGCAGAAAAACGACCCGGCCAGGTTTCTTGAGAGCTATGAACTTCTGTCAAACGCGGAAGACCACCATCTGGACTACGGATCCTTCGCCATGCCAACCCTGATCATCACCGGTGACGGCGACCCAGGTTCAACGCCCAGAATGGTGCAAGAGATGGGCCTGGCTATGCCCAAGGCTCAAACGGAGATAATTCAGGGAGCTAAACACCTGGGTATCATCGAGCATCACCGGCGGTTCAGTGGCCCGATTAACAATTTCTTGGCGAAATCGGGTCTCTAGCCTACCAGCCTAGAGAATCCCTGCCTGCAAGTCCGCGATATGAGACTTGAATGCCTGCTTCTACTCGTCGGTCGAGGGTGGGCCGGCGGTCAGGACATCGTCGTAATAGTCCTGAGCGATCTGGCCTAGCTGCTCACGGTTGAAATCGCTAAACCGCTTGCTGCCCGGACGTTTCTCAGCCAGACCCTGCCAGCCTCAGTATGTGTAACTCTCGGTTTTCTGGGCTCGTGCACCAACAGTTTGAGGTGGCCACGTGAATGATGTCCCTTTGCGGGAAGGTTGATGGTGCGGAATAAGGTCATCGCCCGGTCGCCGTTTATCTTGAAAACCACGGTCATCACCCCGCCCTCGGCAATCCTGACTTTCGGGTACTGCACTGCCTCTGGACCCAGAACCGAGCCAGCCGCTTCCAACTCTTCTGCGGTCAGTATTGAGGCGTGGGTAAGTAGACGTAAAAGTACCTGCAAGATTTTGGGGATCTGAAACAGACCGACAATCTTGAGGACCGGTTTGGCCAGCATGTCATCCCCCTGTTTCTGGCATGTTTATGCCCAGCCGGAACTGCCTGATTCGGTTTTCGGAAATCCAGCACTCGCGGTCTGGGGAGTCAAACTGGGCATATCCGGGTGGCCGAAACAGTTGGGCTGTCTCAGCCGCCGGCCCGCTTCGCGAGGTCTGAGAATACTTCGCGCCACTTGTGTGCGCCGCCGTCGGCGTAGCCAGCCCGGTAGGTAATGATTCCTTGGTGGTCCAGTGCGATCTTGGTCGATTGCTGCAGAACCCGCAACCCTTTTAGCACGTCTGTGTCTATCTCAGCTATCGGCCAGAGGTAACCCTCTTTGATCCGGTGCGACTCCAATTGGTCGATGCTCTCGAATGGGCTTTGGCCAATGGAATAGAAATCTACGCGGTCCGCGAACTCGGGGTAGACATTTTTCAGGCTCCGTAACTCGGAGCGGCAGACCGGTCACCAAGTTGCAAAGAAGAATAGGAACACCGGCCGCCCTTGGCTCGCGAGCTGGGCCGTTGACTGCCGCGTTCCGTCAATTAACGTGAATTCAAAGTGCGGGATGGTGCTGCCGACGTCGATGCCAACCTTAGGCTGGTTTACGATGATCGCCGCTTTCGCTGGAGCGGCCGCCGAAGGCGAATTTGGAGCAGGTACAGGAGTCGCTGGAGGTGACGATTCCGGAGCCGTGGCGCCTGCGGGCGCAGATGAGTTAGCCGGCGCCGTCGGATTCGAATCGGTCTGAAGTGTCGCCGTGTCTCCGATCTCGGGAGTTGGAAGCGAATCCGATGCCTGAGTGGCTACCGCGCCACCCGCAGTATTAACCTTTGAAATGGGCGCAGCTGTGTTTGACAGTGTACGGGTCGAAACTTGCGCATCGCTTGAGGTTGATGGTGCAAGCGTCGAAGCTAGCGGCGCCTTAGTTGCGGAGGCCCCACAAGCCAACAAGCCCAAAACAACGGCCATCATTGGCAAAGCAAATATTCGTGACATTTTCCGGTTATCCCCAACCGCCCTCTGGGACGGATAACAGTATTCGATTTATGCCGATACACCGGGAATCCCGGCGCTCTAGGCCAGGTCAATGAATCCACCCCGGTCTGGTATTAGTACGACAGTGCCCCAATCACGGTTTTCTCGGCCCTAGGTGCTCCCTTGTTTTCGTGCTTGAATGGTATACCTTGAATGGTATACTCGGCCTCAAAGATGAGGGCGCGGGAAAACCGGTGATCAAAACTATGGGCCCGGCTGCCGGCCCAGATTCAACTTGAGCGTAACGTAAAAAACCGCAATGAACCATCCGACGCCCGAACGGTCCGGGTTTTACTACAGTCTGGGGGTGGCCTACTACGCACTGGGTCAATTTGAGAGTGCGATAGAAGGCTATGATGAGGCCGTTCGCATCAATCCGAAGTATTCCGAGGCCTACCACAACCGGGGGAACGTCTACCACGACCTAGGCCAGAATGTGCGTGCCATCGAGGATTACGACCAGGCCATCCAGCATAACTCGCAGTATTCCGCAGCCTACAACAACCGAGGAATCGCATACTACGATCTGGGTGAGCATTGGCGCTCCGTCAACGACTACGACGAGGCGATCCGTATCAATCCCGAATACGTGGTGGCCTACAACAATCGCGGCAATGCTTACCTCGCAGTGGGCGAGCACGAGCGCGCGATTGAAGATTACAACGAGGCCATAGCTTTAGACCCTGAAAATGTTCCAGCCTTCAGCAACCGGGGGACCGCCTACCACGCCCTGGGTGAGAATGAGCGGGCCATTGAGGACTACGACGAAGTAATCAGAATCAACCCCGATTACGCTGCGGCCTACAACAACCGGGGGAACGCCTACAACGACTTGGAGCAGCATGCCCGGGCACTGGAGGATTACGACGAAGCCATCCGTCTAGACCCCAATGACCCTGATGTTTACATAAACCGGGGAAATATTCTTTCCGGGATGGGTGAATACGAACGCGCCACCGAAAATTACACTGAAGCGATCCGGATCAATCCAAATTACTCTGAGGCCTACCACAACCGGAGAGTGATGTATCTCCGCTTGGGTCTTTACGAAGAATCGGAACAGGATCTGGCCAAGGTTTCCGAGTTGAAGGTGGGATCTGGAGGCGACTCAACCGGTGGAAACGGCTCCTCTCAGTGATTCAGGTCGCCAACGTCAGGAGATAAATCGCGACAAAAAAAGACCCCCACATCATGGGGGTCTTTTCCTGTCCAACTTTCTAGCCTGAAGGGAGACTCAGGCCGCCCTTTTGGAAGCTTTGGCCTTGTTTCCGGAAGGTTTCTCCGAAGAATCAGCGTCAACACCGTTGGTGGAGGGAGCATGTTCTTCATCAGAGTCGGCGCTCTCCAACATGGGCGCTTCGTTGGATCCTTCGGGTTCAGTGTTAAGCGCCTGCGGGGAGTTCTTCCCGAATTCTTCCACTGTGGGCAGAAGGTTGTTGCAAATCTCCATCACCGAGGCGCGAATCCCATCGGTGACGTTCTGAGTCGTCTGTCTGATGAGAAACTCCGCTTGGAGCCTGGCGTTGGACTCAGTGCTTTCGGCTCGTGTCTGGGAGACATCAATGATGGCCTGAGCTTCCTGCCGGGCCTTGCCGAGAATCTCTTGGGCATCGGATTGGGCAGTGATTAAGTCCGCTTCGCTGTCGGCCTTGGCCTTGCTGCGAACCTTCTCGCTGTCCTCTTTAGCCTTGGTGAGCATCTTCTCGCTATCTGATTGGGCCTTGCTCACCATTTTTTCGCTTTCAGAACGCGCGTTGTTCAGCGTCTTCTCGCTTTCTGCGATCGCCTCGGTGGCGGCCTCGCTGGCGAGGGTCTCACTGCGGCGTTTAGCGGAATCGATAGTCTGATCTGCTTCAGCTTTCGCTTTCTCAGTAGCTTCAGCGATGATCTTGGCACCTGCCGCCTCGCTCTCTTGTTTGGCGTGGTCAGTGATCTCTTGCGCCAAAGCTTCGGCCTGGATAACTGTACGCTCGGCGAGCTTGAGCAACATCGATTGCTTGTCTTCAGGCGCATCTGGCTGCGTGCTGGCGTCGAGCCCCTGTGACTCTTGATTGTTTTCTGCCATCTAGAGTTCCGCTCCCTTAGTTAATTCGCTGGCCAAAAACGAACTTGTGTCGCCATTAATTTATGTTGAGTACCTACCGCGTAGAGTACCGACACATTTAAGGTGAGGCGAGTTTAATTCGGGATTCGTCGGGTGTCAAATATTCGGATAAACAATAGAGTGCGAGCACTTGATAGTTCGCGGAAATCCCCATCCATATTATGACGAATCAATTAATCGAATACGTAATAAATTCTCCAGGGCGATAGGCGATTTCGAAAAT
>VFHF01000177.1 GCA_009392095.1 SAR202 cluster bacterium | reverse complement strand
GTTTGGAACTCGCTCCAAAGAAGCAATTGAAAAAAAACTAAACGCACTGAAGAACATCCCTGAGCAATTATCATTCGCACCAACCTACGATGACTAATCTGAGGAGCGAGCGCTCCTTGGATCTCTAACTGACGCTCCGGTCGACATCGACGACATTCAGCGGATATAAGGTCTAATGATCACATCCGTAGGTAGTACACTGATAATGTTAGAGTAAAAAGGAAAGATCAAACAGGTCGGATGTATGTACTACATCAAGATAAGAGAAGCCATAGTGGTATATGACAACTAACAACCCAGAAACAACTAAGACAAAAACTAAAGCGGCGGCCAAGAAGACCACGGCCAAACGCAAGTCCACCAAAGCTAAAGGCGCAAAGAGCAGGGCAGCTTCAGTTAAACTGCCTAGTTCAGCGGGTAAAAGTTTGGTGATCGTAGAGTCCCCGGCCAAGGCGAGGACCGTCGGACAGATCCTGGGCCGAAAGTACGTTGTGACTGCGTCCCAAGGACACGTCCGGGACCTGCCAAAAAGTAAGATTGGCGTTGACGTGGACCAGGACTTCGAGCCTTCCTACGTCATTATGAAAGACAAGCAGTCCCTCTTGACTCAGATCAAGAAAGCTGGCAACGAGGCCAAAGAGGTCTTTCTGGCCACTGACCCAGACCGTGAGGGAGAAGCCATATCTTGGCATCTCCAAAATGCTGCCGGCTGGGAAGATTTGCCTGTGGCGCCCAAGCGGGTAGTGTTCCATGAGATCACTAAAGAAGCTGTTGAAGAAGCCTTCCGGAACCCCCGGGAGATCGACATGCAGTTGGTCAACGCTCAGCAGGCGCGCCGAATCTTGGACCGCCTGGTGGGTTATCAGATTAGCCCTCTACTCTGGCGTCGGGTCCAGCGGGGGACCTCTGCTGGCCGGGTACAGTCGGTTTCGCTGCGCATGGTCGTCGACCGGGAGCGGGAGATCGAAGCATTCATCCCTGTAGAGTCTTGGACGATTGATAACCTGCTGCGCAAAACCGGCACGGACGCCATCGAGAAGAACCAATTCTCGGCCGCTCTGCATTCCATTAAAGGCGACCGCGCTCGAATCAGCATCTACGACGAGGAGAATGCCCGGCGTTACGAATCTGAACTGTCCAACGCCGACTACAAGGTTGCCGAGGTCCGCAAACGGGATGTCCGCCAGCGGCCTGCTGCTCCGTTCACTACTAGCACTATGCAACAGGAAGCCGGACGCAAACTGCGTTACACGGCCCAGCGCACCATGGCCGTGGCCCAGCAACTCTACGAGGGGCTCAGCGTTGGAGAAGGCGGGCAGGTTGGTCTGATCACCTACATGCGTACCGACTCCACACAGGTGGCTGATTCCGCTCTGGCTGAAGTACGGGAGTACATCCGGGGCCGTTACAGCAAAGACCATCTACCGGCCAAAGCAAGGGTCTACAACAAAACCTCCAAGGGCGCACAAGAAGCTCACGAGGCAGTCAGACCCACGTCGATCAGAAGGGATCCAGCGTCCTTGAAGGATTATTTGTCCTTGGACCAGTTGAACCTTTATAGCCTGATTTGGTCTCGGATGCTAGCCAGCCAAATGGAGGACGCGCGGTCGGAAGCCACCACATTGAACATCGACGCCACCTGTAAAAACACGAATAACGTCTATAACTTCCGGGCCACTGGCTCGGTCCTGAAATTCGCTGGGTTCCGAACCGTTTATATGGAAGGACGGGATGATAGCGATGATAGTGGAGACAAAAATTCGCTGCCGGCGCTGTCGGAAGGCGATGTTTTGGATTGCTCCAAGCTCGAAGCCAACCAGCACTTCACCGAGCCGCCGCCCCGTTTCACCGAGGCCACGCTGATTAAGGCAATGGAAGAAAAAGGCATCGGCCGACCCAGCACTTACGCCCCGACCATCGGGACCCTGGTGGATCGGATGTATGTGGAACGGGAGCGCAACAGGCTAACGCCCACGAAGTTGGGAATCACCGTCGCCGACCTGCTGATCGAGTACTTCGAGAACATAATGGACCTCGATTTCACGGCGAAGATGGAAGAGGAATTGGACGATGTCTCCCGCGGTGAGCGGGAATGGGTGCCGATGCTGGGCGAGTTCTACGGGCCCTTCCAAAAGGCGTTGACCAACGCCGACGAGCAGATGCCCAAGATTCGCATGGATGAGGAGACCGACGAAGTCTGTGACTGCGGCGGGACCGATAAATGCGAACATACCGGCGTCTGCGGCCATCCCATGGTGATCAAGACCGGTAGATTTGGCCGGTTCATGGCCTGCACCGGTTTTCCGGGCTGCCGCAACACCAAGCCAATCTTGAAGAAGACGGGCGTCACCTGCCCCAAACCTAATTGCGGAGGCGACATTGTCGAACGCCGCGCCAAGGGTCGGGGGCGGTCATTCTTCGGCTGCTCGAATTATCCGGAATGCGACCTGCTGTTGAACCAAACGCCGTTGGCCACGCCTTGCCCGGAGTGCGCAGGCCTGATGATCCAGAAGGGCCGGAACAACGCGGCGTGCACCAACTGCTCCTGGCAGGAAGCGATTCTCGAGAACTTGGAAGACGCCGGAAATGCGGAAGACTCGGAAGAGCTGGCGCCGGTTGGGGACTAGCGTCAACACCGGGCAAGAGGGCCTTGCCCAATTCGACCAATTCCTGGAAGCCTTCCCCCGCTACCTCCGTGGCCAGCGCGGTCTGTCCGAGAACACCGAACGGGTCTATCTAGCCGACCTGCAAACGTTCCGGCAATACCTGGCCGATGAATGTTTGGTGCTGACCGACATGGATCGGCAGATGCTGCGTGGGTATCTTGCTTGGCTAGCCACAGAAGGAAGAGGCAACCAGCAAGGCTACGCCAGAGTTAGCGTGGCCCGCAAGTTGACCGTAGTAAGGGCTTTCTACCGGTTCTTGGTGCAGGAAGGGCTTTTCCGTTCTACCCCGGTTCCCTCCGGTCAAAGTTTCAAGGTCAAAGTCACCAAGACGCTTCCCGACTTCTTGGGGCAGCGCGAAGTCTCTCGGTTGATGGACGCGCCGGACGATTCGACTGTCCACGGCACTCGGGACAAAGCGATCTTGGAGACCTTGTACGCCTGTGGGATTAGGTTGGCTGAGATCCATGGACTGAACCTGCCCGACATCCGGTTCTCTCGGCGTGAGATATTGGTCCGGGGCAAGGGGTCCAAAGAGCGGATGGTCCTGTTTGGCGAGCATACCGAGATCGCGCTGCGCCGGTACATCAACGAGTCCCGCCGGGACCTGATGTCTAACCCGACTGAGGCTCTGTTCTTGAACCGGTACGGCGAGCGGCTATCGAGGCGCAGTTTCGAGAAGTTGGTACGGCGGTATTCGGCTATAGCTGGAACGAGGTCCGACGTTCATCCCCATACCCTCAGGCATACCTTCGCCACCCACATGTTGGAGGGTGGGGCCGACCTTCGAGTGATCCAAGAGTTGCTGGGTCATTCCAGCCCAACAACCACCCAGGTATATACTCATGTAACCAAGCAGGAAGCCCTGACGGCTTATCTGTCGCATCATCCCAGGGCCGATGAACCCGCCGGCAGGACCCCGCGGTAAGGTTTGAACGAAACAGTTTCCACCGCAAAGGATGCCTAAAAACATGGCCAGCTTCTTGATATTAAACGGCCCCAACATCAACATGTTGGGCCGCCGTGATGCATTGATCTATGGTTCAAAGACCATGGACGAGGTGAACCAAGAGATCAGCCGGGTCGCGGGAGACCTTGGGGTCGAGGTCGTCTTCTACCAGTCCAACCTGGAAGGCAAATTGGTGGATTGCGTACAAGAACACTGGGGCAAAGTCCAAGGCATCGTGCTTAATCCCGGCGCTTTGACCCATTACGGGCTTAGCTTGAAGGATGCTTTGATCGACTGCCGCCTGCCGGTGGTTGAAGTTCATCTCAGCAACCCCGGCTCTAGGGAGCCCTGGCGCAGGGTCTCGGTAATCTCGGAGATCGCCCGAGGCGTTGTTGCCGGCTTCGGTTGGAGGAGCTACACGGCGGCCCTGCAACTATTGACCGGTCTCGTTGAAGAAGAATCCAGATGAAAGAGAGAGTGGAGGGGCTGGTCGCCCAGTTCCAAGACAAAGAACTGGACGGAGTGTTGATTTCGGCCCCTGAGAACCGGCGTTACTTGTCTGGGTTCAGCGGCTCCGCTGGGTATCTGTTGATCACCAAGGCGAATGCCATATTGGTCACAGATTCACGGTACACGGAGCAAGCAACTAATCAGTCGCCTTATTTCGATGTCAGACAGGTCCGGGGAGGCTGGAACTGGCTCATCGACGAGTTGAAGTCTTCCGGCGTCAAGAAGGTTGGCTTCGAGAGCCAGGACATGACAGTGTCCTCCTACAACAACCTGATCGACGCCATCAAAGGCGATTCCGCATTGGGCGATGTTTCCATGGTGCCCGCACCGGGACTCGCCGAGAACCAGCGGATTATCAAGGACGAAGAAGAACTCAAGATGTTGCAACTGGCCATCGACGCCGCCGACAAGGCGATGGACTTGGTCTGCCCCGCCATCACTCCAGGCATGACTGAAAAGGAAGTGGCGTGGAAGATGGAAACGGCCATGCGTGACTTCGGCGCCGACGCCATCAGCTTCGATACCATCGTCGCCGCCGGACCCAACGGGGCGATGGCCCATCATCAGCCGACCGACTACGTGATCAAACAGAGAGATCCGATTGTCGTCGATATGGGAGCCAAGGTGGGCGGATATTGCTCCGACCTATCTAGGTCAATCGCCGTCGGCGAGCCAGATGAGACCTTTAACAAGGTCTACGACACGGTGCTAGGAGCGCAACTGACTGCCATCAATACCGTGAAGGTGGGAATGACCGGTGAAGAGACGGACAACCTGTCCCGGAACGTTATAGTAGACGCCGGTTATGGCGATAATTTCGGCCACAGCCTGGGCCACGGCGTCGGCTTGGAGATCCACGAAAACCCTAGGGTTGGCCCCCGGTCACCTGACGTCCTGGAACTGGACACGGTGTTTACCGTTGAGCCGGGCATCTATCTTAGCGGCTGGGGCGGGATCCGCATCGAAGACATCGTGATTCTCAGGGCAGATGGCGCAGTTCCCTTGAGCAAGGCGAGGAAGTAAGCGCCAGGCCGGCTTAGTGGTACACTCTACCTGAGGACTGTCGGGTGTGGTTTATCCTGATTTACCTGCCCCAATGACGGTCTTCACCAGAAACTCGGAGGACTCTTAGATGAGTATCGGCTTTAGCGATCTCAGCCGTGGGCTAGTCATTGAATTGGATGGCCAGCCGTGGGAGATCATCGAATATCAACGTCATAAGATGCAACAAAGGGCGCCCGTTACCCGAATAAAGATGAGGAATCTGTTGAGCGGGGCCGTGGTGGAGCGCACTTTCCAGCAGTACAGCACCGGGTTTACACCGGCCGACGTGGATACCCGTCCCACCCAGTACCTTTACACCGACGGCGAATTTTACTTCTTCATGGACCAGGAAACCTTCGACCAGTATGACCTAACCAAGGAGATATTGGGTGATTCGTTGGTATATTTGAAAGAGCAGGCGATGGTGGATGTGGTCCTCTACAACGGGTCGCCCATCAGCGTTAAGATGCCAACCCACGTGGAACTGGAAGTCACCGAGACTCCTCCGGCCTTCCGGGGTGATACTGCCCAGGGCGGCAACAAACCCGCCACCCTGGAGACAGGTCTCCGAGTAAATGTACCCATGTTCATTACTCCCGGGACGACCATCCGGGTTGATACCCGCACCGGGGAGTACACCGAGCGCGTGAGCTAATTCGTGGCTGTCTACACTGTCAGCCAGGTTTCCTCTCACATCAAAGAGTCGCTCGAGTCCGACCCGCTGCTGATGGACCTCTGGGTCGTCGGCGAGGTCTCCGGTCTCCGCAATTCCTCTGCTGGGCACACTTATTTCAGCCTAAAAGACCGGGAAAGTTTGCTGCGCTGCGTCATGTTCCGGGGCATGCAGGGAGCGGAACTCCTTTCTGAGGGCGACTCTGTCTCGGCCCATGGCAAGATCACTTTCTACACCCGTGGCGGCACCACCGATTTCATGGTGGACTTGGCCATGCCCGAGGGCGTGGGGGAACTAGCCCTTGAGCTGGAGCGCCTGAAGCAGAAACTGGCCGCCGAAGGTCTGTTCGAGAACTCCCGCAAACGCCCGCTTCCCCGGTTCCCCAAGAGAGTCGGCGTGGTCACTTCTCCCACCGGAGCGGTATTTCACGACATCCAGAACGTGCTCCAACGCCGCTACCCGTTGGCGGAATTGGTTCTGTCTCCAACGATAGTCCAGGGGCAGGAAGCAGCCCCGAAGATCGCCGCGGCACTGGAATTGTTGGACCGGGATGGCGGCTGCGATGTGATCATCGTCGGGCGCGGCGGCGGGTCGTTGGAAGACCTGTGGCCCTTCAACGAAGAAGTTGTAGCCCGAGCTATCTATGCCTGCAAGACGCCGGTGGTTAGCGCCGTCGGACACGAGACCGACGAGACCATCGCGGACTACGTAGCTGACGTCCGTGCCCCGACACCCTCGGCCGCTGCTGAGTTGGTCGTGCCGGATGGCTACGTGCTACGGCAGAACCTGGCGATGGTCGCAGCAACTTTGCATCGATTGCTGAATGGTCTGACATCCCAGAGGCGGTCTGACTTAGTGGCGCTAGCCCGTCGCATGGAAACCGGACTGCCGGACACCCAGACCCTACGCCGACGGGTGGATGATATCGGCCAGTTGGTGCAGAGGGCATCGGAACGGTTGGTACAGGACGGCAAAACACAGGTGGAAGGGTTCAGCCTTCGTCTGCGTGCCCTCGACCCGGCAGCGACCCTGGACCGGGGTTTCTCAATCGTGGAGTTGTCCGATTCGGGTCAGGTGGTGACCAGCGCTATGCAGGTTTCTGTCGGCGATGCTTTGGCTATAACTGTGGCTGATGGTTCGCTTGCTGCAATCGCCGGAACCGCTGATATCGCGCCCAAGCCTGTGAAACCGAGAACGAAGGCCAAAGCCAAAACGGTCCAGCCCAATGGAATGGCCCCTCTTTTGTAGTTCCGCGCTCTTGCAGATTCCCCTTCTGACTGGCATGCTGGTGCCGCGGGGAAATGTCTCTGAACAATCGCTCTCCAGGAGGCTGGACCATGGCCAATCCCAAGGATTCCTCGCCCAAAGAAGACGCCGAATCTGTTAGCTTTGAAGACTCGTTCAAGCGGTTGAGTGAGATGGCTGAACAGCTTGAAGCTGGCGGGTTGTCTTTGGCTGAGGCGACATCCCGTTTTGAAGAGGGTATGAAGTTGGTCCAGTTCTGCAACGAACTGCTGAGCAACGCCGAACAGAAGATCACCGAATTGAAAGAGACCTACCGGCCAAACAGCGCGTTGGCCGGTTCCGACGATCTGGACGAAGACCCGGAAGAAGATTCTTACGAGTAAAGATTACGTCAACGGACCGATAAAAGTGTTGGGGAGGGTGTCGTCCTGAGGATGTTGAATATCGGATGGTTTTCCACCGGTCGTGGAGAGGGCTCTAGAGGGCTTCTAAATTTCGTGCAAAAGCGTCTGGCCGAGACCGGCGCCAACGCCCGTATCAGCTTTGCATTCAGCAACCGTGCGCGAGGCGAAGCTGAGGGATCAGACGAATATTTCGCCTTGGTGGACGGGTATGGAATCCCACTGATAACCCATTCCTCCACCGAATTCCGGAAACAGACCGGTGGCCGCTTCTCAGACCATCGTGAAGAGTTCGACCAACAGGTGATGGATAAGTTGGCGGAGCAGGATGCTGACATCTGCGTGCTGGCCGGCTATATGCTGATCGTCGGTGGCAAGATGTGCCGCCAGTATCCATTACTGAACCTTCATCCGGCCCTTCCCGATGGTCCCACGGGCACCTGGCAGGAAGTGGTCTGGGAATTGATTGAAACCGGGGCTACCACGACCGGCGCGATGGTGCACCTTGCCACTGAGGAAGTGGATCGAGGGCCCGTGGTTTCCTATGTCACTGTGCCTATCACCGGCCCAATATTCGACCATCTTTGGGAATCTCTCAAGTGCAAAGACCTGGATGAGATAAAGAAAACTGAAGGAGGGGACTTCGCTCTGTTTCGGGCGATCCGCAGAGAACAATACCGCAGGGAACCATATCTCCTGTTCGAGACCTTGCGGGCCGTTAGCCAGGGTGAGATACAGGTCGCAGAAGGCCAGGTCTTGGATGCGTCGGGAATGCCGTTATCTAAATCCATGCCCAGCGGTCTCTGTCTAGACGCACAAATCGCCGAAGCCATGTTGGAAGACCCGGCGAAAAGCTAAGTCTAAGCGGACTTCTGGATGGGATGCGACGGTAGTTCGACCTTTCCGTAATCCTCGTCGTAAAGGGCTGGCGAAGCACCGCCTTCGATAGCCTCACGGTCAACTACGCAGCGGACCACCTGGTCCAGCGAAGGCAGATCGTACATCACGTCCAGCAGCGTGTCCTCGATAACGTACCGCAAACACCGGGCGCCGGTCTGATGTTCCAAGGCCCGTTCGGCTGCAGCCTCAAGGGCGTCCCCGGAGAACTCCAGTTCAACGCTATCCATGTTGAATAGTTGTTGATATTGTTTGATGATTGAGTTCTTCGGTTCGGTCAGCACTCGGACCAATGAATCTTTGTCTAGGGATTCCAGTCCCACGGTCACCGGCAATCTTCCAACCATCTCCGGGATGAAACCGAACTGCAACAAGTCCTCGGGAATCACTTGAGTCAGGGCGCTTCCATTATATTCCACACCGTCGCGGCCGCCGGCCAGGAAACCCATCTGAGACGACCCGGCCCCAAGGCGTTTGGCGACTATCTCTTCCAGGCCATCGAATGCGCCGCCGCAGATGAACAGAATGTGCCGGGTGTCGATCTGGAGGAATTCTTGGTGAGGGTGCTTGCGGCCGCCCTGGGGAGGCACATTGGCAACACATCCCTCGATGATCTTCAGTAGCTCTTGCTGAACGCCCTCCCCGGAAACGTCCCGGGTTATGGATCTGTTGAGGCCCTCTTTGCGGGCGATTTTGTCCAGCTCGTCGATGTAGATTATGCCGTGCTCGGCGCGCTTAACATCCCAATCTGCGGCCTGAATCAGCCTGAGGAGGATGTTTTCCACGTCTTCGCCGACGTATCCGGACTCAGTGAGGGAAGTGGCGTCGCACACAGCGAACGGGACATCCAGAGTGCGGGCCAAAGTCTCTGCCAGAAGGGTTTTGCCGCAGCCGGTGGGGCCAACGAGCAAGATGTTTGTCTTTTGGAGCTCAACGTCGGATCCAGAGCGTTGGTGCCCGTTCCAGATTCGCTTGAAGTGATTGTAGACCGCGACGCTGAGGACCTTTTTCGCTTTGTCCTGCCCCACCACGTAGGTGTCCAGGTTGGAATATATTTCTCGCGGCGCCAACGGTTTTGTGGGTTCTAATTTCTTAGGCGCCGGCGGTGGTGTTTCCTCTTCCATCACCTGGCCTAGCACTCGGATGCAGTCGTAGCAGACTGCTGCTTTCCCTTCCCCGGCAATCACCATTCCCGACCGGGGTTGAGGTTTTTCACAGAATGAACACCGTGAAAGCCGGGTCCCACTTCTTCCGTTAGCCACACTCACCCCTCGAACCCTGCGCTAATCTATGTTGTTGATTGCCTAGGAGTCGGTCTTTTCTGGCTCGGCTGAGCCAAGGATCTCGTCAACCAAGGAATACTCAACCGCCTGCTCAGCCGTGAGGTAGTAGTCACGGTCGGTGTCTCTCGCAATCTTGTCGTAGGTCTGGCCGGTGTTTTCCGACAGCATGGTGCGAATCTTGTCTTGCAGCCGGATGATCTCTCTCGCCGCGATCTCGATGTCGGTAGCCTGACCTTGGGCGCCGCCCATGGGCTGGTGCATATGGACCGTGGAGTTGGGCAGTACGTAGCGTTTGCCCTTTTCCCCGCCCGACAGAAGGATGGTAGCCATGCTGGCCGCCATGCCGATACAGATGGTCGAGACCTCGGACTTGATTAAGTGCATGGTGTCGTAGATCGCCAGGCCGGCGCTGATTACGCCACCAGGGCTGTTGATGTAGAGGTTTATTCCCTTGTCGGGGTCTTCCCGCTCAAGGAATAGCAATTGGGCGATAATCAGGTTTGCCACTTGGTCGTTTATGGGCGTGCCCAAAAATATGATCCGTTCCTTCAGGAGGAGGGAATAGATATCGAAAGCGCGCTCGCCCCTTGGGCTGGTTTCAATAACCATAGGGACAATTGATTGTGGTACGAATAATCCGCTGGCGTTGGGAAGGTCTTGCATCGACGGGCGCTCCTTATTCTTTTGCTTCTTCGGCCGGTGAAGATTCTTCTTCCGGCCCTGCAGTTGTTGTTTCTTCTGGGGTTTCTTCAGTTGGTTCTTCGGGTGTTGCTTCGGCGGTGGTCAGGCTGGAGAACCCCTCTCCCTGAACGATCTCCACCAGTCTGGCCATTATCTTCCGGTTCATCAGCGTTGAGCGGATGGACTCCTTGGCGTTATCGGTGCTTAAAGCCTGTTTCATAGCCGTTTCTGATTCGCCACCGGTGGAAGAGATCAAGTTTCCTATTTCTTCTTCAACGTCCTCGTCAACAATCTCGATCTCTTCAACGTCTGCTAGTTTTCGGAGGAGCAACATGGTGTTGAGGCGCTCTTCCGCTTGGGGCTTCATCTGCTCCCTAAGTTCCTCCTCAGTCTGACCGGCATAACTAAGGTAGAGTTCCATGTCGATGCGCTGGTTGCGCAGAGACCTTTGACGCTCTTCGTACATTAAGTCCAATTCACGTTCGTAGACCAGTTCTGAGGCTTCGATTTTGGCCAGCTTTTTGAGCTCTTCGAGACTGGAAGCCTCTAGCCGGCGGGTCTCAGCGGCCTCACCTTCGTCACTCAGACGCCGTCTTACGTGGTCGGTGAGGGCCTCTAGACTCTCGAATCCCTCTCGCACGCCCTTGGCAAAGTCGTCGTCCAATTCCGGCAGGTTTTTCTCTTTGATGGAGAGTACTTCAACGTCGAAATGGCATTCCTTGCCGGCGTAGTTCTCTTGGGGATAATCGTCGGGGACAGCCAGGGTAAATTCTTTGGTCTGTTCTTCGGTCATGCCCTCCAGATAAACAGAGAAACCGGGGAATGGAAGGTTGTTGTCGACCTGGGGTACGAAGTCGATGCCTTGGTCATCGATGACATCTTCGCCTTCAATCACGCCTTTTACGTTCATGGAAACCAAGTCGCCAAAGGCCAGCGGGCGTTCGACAGGCTCCCAGGGGGCCGCCTCGAACCGCAAATCTTCCAAAACGTGGTCCACCTGCTCGTCCGTTACTTCCACCTGCTCGCGTTCCAGCCGGATGGATTGGAACTCTCCCAAGTCCACGATGGGCTCAAGGGCGACAACTGCTTTGAACGACACGGGCGCCATGTCTAGAACTTCAAGTTGGGGTTCCATGAATGCTTGGATGTCCTCGTCCTTCAAGACCTTGTCCAATGACTCGGGAATCATGAATTCCAGGGCTTCATGGACCAGCGCATCGCGGCCAAGGTGACTCTCAACCACCGACCTGGGGGCTTTCCCGGGGCGGAATCCGGGGATACGGACGCGGCTGGCAACCCTTCTGAAAGACCTATTTAGAAATGGTTCCTCATCATCGGAGTCCATGGATATGGTTAGAGTTACCTCTGTGTTTGTGACCGAGTCCTTTGTGACGTTCAACGCCTTTCCTCTCCGTTGTAGGCCATGACCGGGGGTGAAATGGCTCAGATATTAACCAACTATTAAACAGGGTGGACAGCAGATCGAACATCCGGTGAATCTTCAGACTAAATCCCGGCCCAAACGCCGGGCGCAATGGTGGTTTCACGGTGTGTTCGGGTAGCCGTAATTATAGCATACCCTGTGTTCCGCACTTTCCATAAAATTCCGAGTGGCTGAGCACGGAATTTCCGTCGTCCCGTGGCCTCTATTTCGGTGCTGCATGGCTCGCATTGGAGCAGTGGCCGGAAGGCTGATGAGGTGCGAACTTTTGGCGTTTTCTTATAAAGCGACCAAAATTAACATAAGTTTAAGAAATTATTAAAATTCACACCAAATTCCATTGACGGTTATGTTTACAAGTTGGTATTGTCAGTTGCAACCGCATCGGCGTTTAAACGGTCTAACGGCGGGGTCCATCGGATATTTTTGGTTATATCGACGGGCTTTTCCCGGTGACAACCGCCGATGGAAGAAGTGATGTTGCCGTCAGATTAGATCTGACGGAGGGGAGTGGCGGTGACACTGGCTACCCTGACAATCTCAGCGACAATCCCGGCACGAACTGCTGAACTATCAGACTCTTGGCTAACGGAGTTTATGGGCCGTACCGGTCAGGCATCCGACGGCGAACTCGAAGTCTCGCACCTGTCAGTCCTGCTGATGGAGACTGTCCAAGGACTGGCGCTGCGCGAGGGTGGGCGCTACGTGGACGGCACCACCGGAGAAGGCGGCCATTCCCAGGCGATCCTCCGGGCCGAGCCGCAGGTTAAGTCTGTTTTAGGAATCGACTGGGATTCTCGCTCACTGGAGACCGCACAGTCCCGCTTGAATGAGTTCGGTGGCCGCTTCCAGCAGGCTTCAGGCAACTACGTCGACATGGCCGGCCTGGCCGCGGCGAAGGGGATCTCCAAGGTCGACGGCGTGCTGCTTGATCTGGGGTTCTCATCCCGGCAGGTGGTAAAACCAGGCTATGGGCTGAGCTTCCAGGTGGATGAACCACTGGACATGCGGTACGACCCCCAAGGCGACCTGACCGCGGAAGACATCGTCAACACTTATGACGAACGGGAATTGGGTCAGTTGATTCGGCGTTTGGGGGAAGAGCCCCGGGGCATGAGCATCGCCAGGGCAATTATAAAAGAACGACCGGTGACAACCACTGCTCAGTTGGCTTCCATCATAGGTGGAGTGCTGGGACGGCGCCGCGGTCAGCGGGTTAACCCGGCTACTAAGACTTTCCAGGCGCTTCGTATCGCAGTCAACGACGAACTATCGAATGTTGAACACGGTTTGGAAGCAGCGGTTGACCTGCTTGCGCCTGAGGGGCGATTGGTGGTGATCAGTTACCACAGTTTGGAAGACAGGATTGTTAAAGGTTTTTTCAACAGAGAGGCAGCCACCTGTGTGTGCCCTCCCAGATTGCCGGTATGTGTCTGCGGCCAAACGCCGCGGTTAAAGATCATCAACCGGCGGGTTGTTAAACCGTCAGATGAGGAAGTCCAATCTAATCCGAGAAGCCGCAGCGCCAAACTGCGGGCGGCCCAGAGGATCTAGCTAGATTATTGGACGTGATTCGGATCACTGCCCGAATACTGAACAAACCGGCATTCTTAAGGAAGGTGACAGGTTGGCAAGAGATACATTCTATACAGCGGTTGACATCGGCACCGATAAAGTTACCTCCATCATGGCCCGTGTTGGGTCCGAGGGAGAGCTGAAAGTGTTGGGCACCGGAGTTGTGACTTCCCAAGGGATGCAGAAGGGCCGGATCGAGAACATCGTAGAAGTCCAAGAAGCTGTCCGGACCTCGATGGAAGAAGCACAGCGCTACATCGGTGATGCAGCCCCCGCAGATGTTTACGCCAGCGTCACCGGTTCCCACCTCAGTTCTTTGAACACTAAAGAGGTGGTGGAAAACCCTGATGACGTGGGAGACATCTCCGGCAAGCTGCTGGACCGCCTCTTGCGCGGGTCATTCCCGGATGTGGGCCCCGATCAAGAGGTCCTTCACGTGATCCCCATCGGCTATCACGTTGACGGCATGTCCGGCATCAGAAACCCGGTGGGTCTCCACGGCAATCTGGTGGAGGTTGAGGCCCACGTGGTGATGGGTGACTCGGTCACGCTGAAGAACACGGTCAAGGCTATCGAAACCGGCAAGGCTTCTGTGAAGAGCATGGTGCTCCATTCTTTGGCTTCAGCAGAATCGACTTTGACCGGAGACGAACGGGAGTTGGGCGTTGTCTTGGCGGATATCGGCGGCGGCACCACCGACATCGTTATCTATCGGCAGGGCCAACCGTGGTACTCCGCCGTGATCCCCGTTGGCGGCAGTCAATTGACTAGAGACCTTTCAATGGCGCTTAAAACGCCGCTCTATATGACGGAAGAGATGAAGATCAAATGGGGCAGCGTGATGCCCGAAACCATCCCGGCCGACGAAGAAGTGGTGATACCCAGTTTCCAGGGACAACCCAAGCATTCATTGTCCCGACGGATCCTGTGTGACCCCCTGAACGCCAGGATGATGGAACTGATTAAGCTGATCGTTTTAAAAGTCAGACAGTCCGGACTCAGAGAATTCCCAACCGGCGGCATCGTGTTGACCGGCGGCGGAGCCGAGATGACCGGACTGACGGACCTGGTCCAGAAAACCCTGGGAGGACAGGTCAGAATCGCTTTCCCCGAGGGAATCGCCGGTCTGCCGGTTCAGCTCAGGAAACCGGCGTTCTCAGCCGCTGTTGGGTTGCTTCTCTGGGGGATAAAACACCAGGGCGAAACACGGTCTTCCATGAATGGAGGCCGATCGATAATGGGAAATAAATCTTGGCGATGGGGGTTGGGCAGGAAAAAAGCGGCCACACTGAGGTAATAA
>VFHF01000176.1 GCA_009392095.1 SAR202 cluster bacterium | reverse complement strand
TGCTACGGTCTTAGAATTTAGTCCGAAGTACGAATCCGTTGGGGTTCCTGAGTAGTATATGAAATCGAGAAGACCAATTATTGCCGCCTCTCAGTCAGCAGCTCCGCCAATGCGTCCCACCGGGGGTCGGCTGAAGCTGTATTGCATTTACATTTTTTCTTGTTTAGGTTGGTTCCACATTCTGGGCATAAGCCCAGACACTCCTCACAGCACAAGGGTTTTATCGGTACCTCCGTCAAGACGTATTGGCGTATCACCTCGGTCATGTCCAGGTCATGCTGGGCATCAAGAAGGACCACGCCCTCCGCCTCTTCTGGAGGATCTGTCGTCCTGCCCGTCGCCGGGTCAACTGACGGGAAAGACTCTTCTTCCATTTTTAATGTGGAGTGTGAATCGAACTGGCTAACGCACCTGCCGCAGGTCAAATTGACCTGGGTCTCCAGCTCAGTGCGCACCAATAAACCTTGATGCGTCCGAATCACCCGGACCCATCCCTGGGCCCGGTCCATGCCGCCTTCAGGGCCTTCAAACGAGTCGTCGACTTCGTAGTCTCTCGTCGAGCCGGTAGGCTCCTTCAACAACTGAGCCATGTTGTAATGCATCGAGCCAATCCAAACCCTGTTAATAGCCCATGTCAATTATAGTTACTGCCATTAACCGGCTGTCAAGTGAAAACGGCCTCTGAGAACCCTTTTGTCAATAACCTAGACGCCCCTGGGCAAGCCATCAAACCACCGCCAGCGCCGGCGCTGACCTGCCTAAGCCTCGGCCCGCTCTTTGATCTTCTCTTGGATGAACTCTACGATCGAACCGGTGGTCGTGCCTGGACCGAAGACCTCCGCTATGCCCAGGTCTTTCAGCGGCTGACGATCAACCTCGGGGATGATTCCTCCAACCACCACGATCACGTCGTCCATGCCTTGGTCCTTCAACAGGCTCATAATCTCCGGCAGTATCTCCAGGTGAGCACCAGACAATATGCTCATTCCGATAACATCCACGTCTTCCTGGGACGCGGCTTGGGCGATCATCTGGGGGCTCTGCCTGATGCCGGTGTAGATCACTTCCATGCCAGAGTCCCGGAGGGCCCGGGCGATGACTTTGGCGCCGCGGTCGTGACCGTCCAGTCCGGGTTTCCCCACCAGCACCCTTATCGGCCTAGCTGACAAATCGTTTTCCTGCATTATCCATTATTCCTGGCACGTTTCTTAATCTCAATCATTATTTTGGGTCGCTCTCCACCAGCTCGGTCAATATTCCGAAGACCGACCTGGGGTGCACAAAGGCTATCGTCCCAGACAGACCCTCTCTAGGGGTCTGGTCAATGAGGTCAACACCCAAGGTCTGCAGAGTCTGCAGCTTCCCTGATATGTCAGTGACATTGAACGCCAGATGGTGCAGGCCCTCGCCGCGGCGCTCGATGAACCGGCCCACCCCTGACTCAGGACCAGTGGGTTCCAGCAACTCCAACCGGGTCTGGCCCACTTCGATCAAACAGGCGCGGACGCCCTGGTCTTCCATGAGTTCAATATCGGCATCTGGGACATCGAAGACCTTCTTAAAGAAAGCCAACGCCGTGTCGATATTCTTTACGGCCACACCCACGTGGTCGATGTAATTAACCGTGCAGACATCGGTCACGTCAGGTCTGTCTCCTTAAACTGGATACTGGGCCATCAACTGGCGGGCGATCAGCAAACGCTGTACCTCGGAAGTCCCTTCATAGATGGTAGTAACGCGGGCGTCCCGGAAGATCCGCTCGACGCCGGCCTCTTGGAAGTAACCGGCCCCCCCATGTATCTGTATCGCCTTGTTGGCCACCTCTATGCACATCTCGGACGCCATCAGTTTGGCGATCGACGCTTCTTGAATGAAAGGCTGGTCCGCATCCATCAAGCTGGCGGCATTCATGGTCGCCACCCGCGATGAGTGAACTCCAACGGCCATGTCGGCCAGCATGAACTGGATGCCTTGGTGCTGGGATATAGGATTACCGAAAGTCTCCCGCAACTGTGCGAAACGTACCGCTGCTTCCAAGGCCGATTGGCCTATGCCCACACTCTGGGCGGCGATTATGATGCGGCTCTGGGTCAGTATCTCCATGGCATGGTTGAACCCGCGTCCCCTCTCGCCCAACAGATTGTTTGAGTTGACCGGCGTGTCCTGGAAGACGATTTCATCGGTGGTGGAACTGCGCATCCCCAACTTTCCGTGCATCGGGTTGATGGTTAGTCCGGGGGAATCTTTCTGCACCAGGAAAGCGCTGATTCCCTTGTAGCCTTTGGAACGGTCTTCGGTGGCGAAAACCACGATCGTCGATGCCACAGAGGCGTTGGTGATAAACATCTTGCTTCCGTTCAGGAAGAAGGTGCCGTCCTTCTCGGTGGCCGTAGTCTGGAGGGCGGCTGCGTCGGAACCCCCGCTGGGTTCGGTTAGCGCGAATGCGCCGACCGCCTCCCCAGATGCTAATGGCGTTAACAGCCGCTCTTTCTGCTCGTCGGTGCCGAACCGGTCGACACAAGCGGTTCCCAGTGCCAGGTGGGCCAGCCAGCTCACACTGGTTGACGCGTCGCCACGGGCCACTTCCTCGGCAGCGATGGAAACCTGCCGGTAGCCGGCCGGGCCGCTGCCACCATACTTGGTGTCGATTCCCAGGCCTGTTAGCCCTAAGTCGGCCAGACCACGCCAGCTCTCCCATTGGAACTCACCCTTCTCATCAGCCTCTTTGGCCCTGGGGGCGATCTCCCGGTCGACAAAGTCTCTGACCGTGGTCTGGAGCATCTGCTCTTCTTCAGTCAGTATCAAATCAGGCATACCATTTCTCCATTTTTACCCAGTTATATCTAGTTGCGCAACAATTTATTGTGCCCGCCGGCAGGTAAAGACCTCAGCTCTCCTGGTTAGAAGGCTAGGGCTCCGTCTTGTTCTCCGAAGACGCTTCGGAACACCTGGCAGATCTCCCCTAGAGTACAGTAACTCTCCACGCACCCCAGGATCGCCGGAACCGTGTTCTCCTCAGTCTGCGCCACCTGTTCCAAACGCTCCAACGCGGCCTTCACCTTGCTGTCGTCGCGTTCCTCCCGGAGCTTTTCCAAACGCTCGATCTGCGTTCGAGCGGCCTCTTCATTCACCCGCATCAGCCCCTCTATGGGAGGTTCCTCGATGGTGAAACGGTTCACGCCGACAATCGTCCGGTCGCCCGACTCCACTTCCTGCCCGTGCTGGTAGGCAGCGTCACCGATCTCCCGGACCTGGAAGCCCTGCTCGATAGCTTCCACAGAACCGCCTAGGTCGTCGATGCGCTGTATGTATTCCAAGGCCTTGGCTTCCAGCTCATTGGTCAAACTCTCTATGTAATAGGAACCGCCCAGTGGGTCGACCACATCCGAGACTCCGCTCTCAAAGGCAAGTATCTGCTGGGTCCGCAGCGACAGTTGCACCGAGTCTTCGGAGGGCAGGGCCAGCGCTTCATCGCGTGAATTTACGTGCAACGACTGGGACCCGCCGAGAATTGCCGACAGCGCCTGAATCGTGCAGCGAATCAGGTTATTGTCCGGCTGTTGGGCCGTGAGACTCACGCCGGCGGTCTGAGTGTGGAACCGCAGCATCATGGAGCGCGGGTCCTTGGCGCCGAAGCGTTCTTTCATTATCCGGGCCCACATCCGTCGGGCCGCCCGGAACTTGGCCACCTCTTCGAACAGATTGTTCTGGGCTACGAAGAAGAAGGACAGCCGAGGGCCGAAGTCGTCGATCTTAAGTCCGGCATCGAGGGCTGCCTGGACATAGGCGATGGCGTTGGCGAAGGTGAAAGCCAGTTCCTGCACCGCCGTAGCCCCGGCCTCACGCATGTGGTAGCCGGAGATACTGATGGTGTTCCACTTGGGCACGTTCTCGTGGCAGTACTTGAACACGTCCACCACCAGCCGCATGGATGGCCGGGGCGGGTAGGCGTAGGTGCCCCGGGCTATGTATTCCTTAAGAATATCGTTCTGCACAGTGCCGCTGATCTGTTCCTGGGAAACGCCCTGCTTCCGGGCCGCCACTATATAGAAGCACAGCAGCAAAGAAGCGGTGGCGTTGATGGTCATGGAGGTGCTGACCTTATCCAGGGGTATGCGGTCGAACAGGGTCTCCATGTCCTGTAAGCTGCAGATGGGCACTCCAACTTTTCCAACCTCGCCCTTGGCCAACAGGTGGTCCGAGTCGTACCCGATCTGGGTCGGCAGGTCGAAGGCGATGGACAGGCCAGTTTGGCCCTGTTCCAAGAGATAGCGAAACCTTTCGTTGGTTTCCGCGGCGCTGCCGTAGCCCGAATATTGGCGCATAGTCCAGACCCGGCCCCGGTAGGTGTTGGGCTGGACCCCCCGGGTGTAGGGGTACTCCCCCGGATAGCCAAGGTCGTTGTCGTAGTCCAAACCCTGGGCTTGTAGGTCTTCGGGGTTATAGAGCGGGTCGATGTCCAGGCCGCTATCTGTCTGGAACTTTTCGCGCCGTTCCGGAAATTTCTTGACCACGGGATCTAAGGTATCCCGTTTCCACTGGTTTTTATCGCTGCTAGGCATGCCAAACCTCAAAAAATCGTTGAGCCGCCGATTAAAGGGGTCTCACGGCCAAACCCAGTCCCCACGTCGGTCAAGCCCACCAATTGTACCCATATATAAGGGGGTTGCTCAAGGTTGATGGGGGTTGGCGACAATGCTTAGTTAGAAAACCGAATTTCTCCGTGCTACTATCTTGGATGGAGTAACCATGCAACCTGCCGACCTAAACATGACAACCACCGTCACCGGGCATCAGCTTTTTCTGTTCGTCACTTTCGGCGACGGTCAGATCGACTGGGAGTTGGCTGAGGCCATTGATCTGCTGGGGCAAGGGATGGAGAACGTGCACGGGGTT
>VFHF01000175.1 GCA_009392095.1 SAR202 cluster bacterium | reverse complement strand
CGTCGGGCTCATAACCCGAAGGTCGTTGGTTCGAGTCCAACCCCCGCTACCAGAATTTAGACATAAACAAAGCCTCCGGTATATTCCCGGAGGCTTTGTTTATGCGGGTTGCTAACTATTTGCTAACCCGCTTTTGAACTGACGATTCCTGTGGACTACATAGCAGACCCAGCTACATTTGATTCTTGATTGGACTGGGCCATGAGATATACCGATTCGGCTGAAAGTTCATGGTGAGACAGGTTACGATAGTTTTGGGACTGTTTCTCGGGGTGGTGACTATGCAGGCGAGGAAAAGTAACGGGACGGCCAACAAGCATACTGCAATGGGCTTTCGAAGAGGCCGGGGTATTCACAACTAGGCCAAGCGTCTCCCGCTTGCAGAACGGGCAGCTACCGTATACAAACCCGGTTGTGGAAGCCTAGCCATGGCGAGTTATCTGGTACTCCCAGTTACTGGGAGTTATTCGGCAAAATGTCGGTAAATGTGAGGTGTGTCATCCGTTAGCTGGTTAGTAGGGTTATGATCTTGCCCAAGTTGCAATATCGCCGCGCTTCGAAATAATTGCCCTCACGATCCTTCCTGCGCGCCCTAGGCTTTAATCTACATCCTGATCCAGCATAGCTTTGGCCAAGCGGGTTACAGTGCCTCGATCTAATGCGCCGGTCCACTTTTGAAAGATTCGCCCTTGCCCATCTATAAAGACCGTGGTGGGCATTGCCAACACTTTATATTTTTCGACTACATCCCCATCATCCGTGAAACCAGCTGGGTAGGTGATTCCCATAGAATCCAGAAGCTTACTGGCGTCTCGAGGAGGGCCAAGGCCGGTGAATTGTCCAATATCGATTCCTAGGAGAATGATCTGATCTTGGAACTCCTTGCTGAATTCTTGAAGCTCTGGCATCTCGGTCCAGCAAGGTGGGCACAGCCGCGCCCAGAAATTAAGCACGACAGGTGTTCCTCTTAGTTGCGATAATTGTTTAGTTTCAGGACCGAGGATATCTTCCCCCTGGTAAAGGTTGAAACTGAAGTTTGGGGCAAGCCCTTCCTCAGATGTGCTAGGAGGAGCCGTTGGTACTGGTGTAAAGGTTGGAATCGGAGTCTCAGTTGGTATTTTAGTAAGTATCTGGCCTACGCGTGCTTCTATCGTTGCATCAATATTGGGCGTATGTGTAGCACTAGAACAAGCAACTACTAGAGTTCCAAGGAGCACCGCTAGAACTACTGGTAGTTTCATTCCCCTACTCCGTAACTACCTGCCCATCTTTATCAACCAACACACCGATACCTTCCTTAAGCTGCCTGGCGTTCTCTACCAACAACCGCAACGTCTCATCCGATAAGTGGTCCAGTGGCCTGTCGAAGACACTGTGGGCTATGTCCAGTTGTTGTGGTGACCTGCCGAAGGCACGGTCCAAAAGCATCTCGATGGCCTCCAACTGGTCTGCTGGCCGCACCTGCTGGTCCTTCCTTGGCCTGGAGCCTCACTGCACCGGTACAGTGGGTATGACGCCCCTGGCGATGGACACCAGGGCATCCACAAGTTTCTTGCCACGATCAGTGGTCTCAATCACATCGCCAGCTAGATCACGGGTGCCTCTTGGCCAGCCGCTTGGGTTTCCAGACTGGCCTGGCTTCCAGGGGCTTAAGTTGTTATACGGGTTGTTAGCAGTGGTCATTATTGGGTTTACCAAATCCAACCGGGTAACGCGTCTAACCTGCGGTACTGGTCCGAATCCTAACGAACCCTTTTCTTTATATTACTAACCCAGTGACCTAATTGGATTCCATTTACAGAACATTCACGCGGTACGTTGGGGGGTCTTTTCTGGCAAAAAACCTGCCAAGCTTCAATTCCTCCTTCGAATTGCGCTTCCCGTACAGACCACGCCCAACTGGCATGCACTACCTTTAGCCTTTCCTGCCGCTCTTTAGGTGGGCTTCCCTTCAAATATGTCCTTCGCTGAATAGTAACCCATCGACCCAGTTTTACATCGCCTTCTACATGGCCTGCTGGTACTAGTGCAGTCCCGTATTTTCAACGTAGGCTAGAAGAGCTTCGAATCCTTCTCCCCATTAAGCATCGAGAACGTTCCAGGCCCAACCTGGCAGTATTTTTAGTCTTGCAATCTTGCCATCGGATATCTTCCCAAAATAATATGCCTGCCGTTGTTTGTTGACCCATCTGCCGGGCTGAGCATATTCTCCGTCTCTGTGGCCAGGGACACGTGATTCTCCAAACTTAGATACATAAGTCACTAGTCGGTCATAGAAATTTCCCCAGATAGCATCCAAAACACTCCATTCCCAACCAAGAATTGCACTCAGGCAAGTAATCTGTTCCGCAGTTAGGCTGGCCTTTCGAGACCTTTGGTTAGACACCCATTGCCCGTTGCCAAGCTAGACGACGTAGACCTGGACAAAGATAACGAGGTCAACTTTGGAGTAGAACCAGGGATTGGGATATCAATCATTCTCTATTCTCAGCCAAGGCCTGAGCATAACTATCTCGGCACGATTTGAACTCTACAGGTTCATGGGGTTTCGGACCGGCGTGAAGCCGGCGGTGGTGATCCCCTGGAACGGCACGAAAAGCTCGTGCGGTTTGGCGTAGTCGTCGATCTGAACCACGAAATATTGGGAGTGGGACATCTGACACTGGACCGCTGATATCAGTTCTATTCCCACTTCCGAGGCGCGCGCCGGCCATTCGGTGGCTGGAGGGCCTCCGCGGGGTCCGGGACAGATCTCCGGCGAGTGTGTCAGCTTTGCGTGGAACTTTATAGTTCATCCTCCTAATGGTTTAACGGCGTGATCGTATTCGGCTTTTGCAAACACTAAAAGGCGGTAGCATGGTTAGTCTACTGCCTTTCGTTCTTACGTTCTTCTCTCGGGCCAGCATCTCTGCTACCTGTTTGCATCGGCGTAGAGAGTATACTTGGGAGTCGAAACTAACGAGCCAGACTTGGAGACAGACACGCAATGATTGATATGACTGGTGAGATACAGGAGTTGGTCGACCGCGCACATGCTGACGGTTGGGACTGCACCGTGGGTACGGTGGACAAAGACGGGCAGCCGCAACTGAGCCTTAAAGGCAGCGTGATGGTCTATGATTCCGGGACGCTGGCCTACTGGGAAAGGGCCAAACGCACGGCGCTGGCCAACGTGGCTGACAACCCTAAGGCGACGGTCTTGTACAACAACATGACCGACCGCATCCGTTGGCGCTTCTACGGCACGGCCGAGGTCCACGAATCAGGCCCTATTCGGGAAGAGGTCATGTCACGCACGGTGGAGGCCGAACTGGAGCGGGACCCGGAGCGCCTTGGTGTCGCCGTGTTGATTAAAGTAAACAAGGTAGCCGAACTGTCCGGTAACGTTTTGCAGGAAAGATAGGTTAGATTCGGAAACAGATGGAGAGGGAATGGACGAGATACTTGCATTAGAAGACCGGCGCATTGAAGCCATGACTAATGCCGATGTAGAGACGCTGGAGAAAATTCTGGCTGACGACTTAATCTACACGCATACAACGGCCAGGTTAGACACGAAAGCCAGCTTCATAGATGCTGTCAAGACGGGAAAATCCAACTATAAATCCGTCGAACGAAAAGATGTGGAAGTCCGCCAGTTTGGGGACACCGCGGTGGTCACCGGTCATGCCAAGTTCCACGTTGGTGACAACAAATTCGAAGCCAGGTTCATCGACGTTTACGCCAAACGGAACGGCGCCTGGCAGATGGTGGCGTGGCAATCAACAAGGGTTCCGGACTGAGCGAGCTGTCAGCCGTCGGCTAGCAGCTTACAGCAGAGAGAAGAGCCCCGATAATTTGGGACTCTTATCGTTTTTCCTGACTGGTGAGAGCTGTCAGCTAACCAGCGGCAGCCCTTCGTCGCGTCGGACGTCGTTGATGATTTGGAGGATTCGCTGCTCGATGGGAGGGTATTCCAGTTCGAACTCCCCCAGGAGGCGGCTGTTGTCGGCCATATAGTTGCCCGAGTCTTCTTTTCCGCCCTGGCTATCAAAGTTGATCTGGGCGTCAGGCAGGAACTTCTTAACGATCTCCGCCAGGTCGCCCAGGCTGATGGGGTAGCCGCCCGAGTTGTAGATGGGGTAGCTGCTTTTCTCCACCATCGTCACCCGAACGAAGGCCTCGGCGATATCGTCTACGTGCACCGGCAGACGCATCAGGCCAGCCTTGGGGAAGCTCACCGGTTGACCGGCCGCCGGGAGGGTGACGCATTGCACATGGTCGGTCGAGCCGCGAACTTTGTCTGGCCCGGTGACGTTGGCCGGACGGATGCCGGTGATAGACATGCCATAGACCTGGTTGAACTGCTGTGCCTGGAACTCGTTGAACCGCTTGTGCATGGCGTACTGGCTGGTACCGTGCATGGGGTCGTCTTCGTTGATGGCGCGGTCTCCGAAGTTGGACTGTTGGCCGCTGACAGCGATGGAACTGGCATAGGTCACCCTGTTGACTCCGGAGATCCGGGCCGCCTCGAAGCAGTTATCCATGCCTAGGATGTTCAACTTCATGGTGAAGTGGGGGGTGTCGTCTCCGCTGCCCAGCAGATATGCCAGGTTCATGATGCGGTCCGGCTTGGCGTGCATAATGGCCGTGACCACGTCCTGAAACTGCATAATGTCGCCGCGCATAACCTCCACCTGGTCGTCGAACTCGCTGAAGTCTGCCGCTCCGGGGTTGATGTCCATCACAACCACTTTCTCGCCGCGCTGGACCAAACGGGGAACAGCCCTCTTGCCGATAAAGCCTGTGCCGCCCAATACCAAAGTTGTCATTTTTGCTCCTGATTCGTATCGGCCCTGCCAAGTTTTGACGACTGGGCCGGAGCCACTTAGAAGTCCGCCTACGGGTTTAGATGATTGGCGTTAGAGGCTTTTTTGTCAAGACAGAGCAAGGCAAGACAAAAGGCCTGGATACATCCGGGCCCAGTGGCGAGAAAATAGACCGGAGAACGCTATTTCCTCCGGTCTATCGGTCCACAACCCGAGCGGGGTTACTGCTTTTTTGCTGCTGCGTTCCAGCACATGACTACCGGAAGCAGACCGATGACCGTGTCGCCGGTGAACCAACCTCGGGCGCCGAGTTTCCGGGTAAAGTCGTCGTACAAGCTCACTATCAGCCCGAAAATATCGCAAATCAGCGCAGACAACGGCCCCAATCTACCCAGCTAGATTCTCCAATGATCCATCACCGCCATCCCCTTCCTCTGCTGGAATGCGCACTCCTTGAGGCCGCAATGGACCATCTGAAAATACCTTTTGAGTTGATTGAGGAACTAAACGACCTGTCCATTAATCTGGGTGATGAGTTACGGCAATATGAAGGCGAGATTTTTCGGTTCGCGACTTGACCAACACACTGCTGGGCCGTAAATTGCTAATTAATTACGCTTTCCAACATCATAGGAGAGGCGAATCAATGAGCCTAGAAGGCAAAGTGACAATCGTAACCGGGGCCAGCCGAGGTATCGGAAAGGCCATGGCCATGGGTCTGGCGGCGGAGGGTGCTCACGTTGTTGTCGCGGCCCGTTCCGAGGAATCCCGCCCGATGTTGCCCGGCACCATTCACTCGACAGTGGGCGAGATCGAAGACGCCGGTGGCAAAGCATTGGCCGTGGCGACCAACGTGCGAGAAGAGGACAGCATCCGCCACCTGGTTGACCGGACCCTGGATGAGTTCGGGGCCGTTGACGTACTCATCAACAACGCCGCCATCGGCAGCTACACGCCTTTCTTGGAGATGACGGTCAAGGAATGGGACTTGGTCATGTCAATAGACCTGCGTGCGCCCTTCATCGCCTGCAAAGCGGTGGCCCCCATCATGATCGAGCAGGGCGGCGGCAGCATAATAAACATCTCTTCCCATGCCGCCAACAACATCTTTTCGTCGACACTGACCGCCGACAGCGAAGAGATCGCCCTCATCGGCCAGAACTACGGCGCGGCCAAGGTGGGGCTGGAGCGACTGACCTGGGGCCTGGCTTTGGAGCTTGGACGGCACAATATTGCCGTTAATGTGTTGAAGCCTTTACGCCCAGTAATCACAGAGGGTTTCCTCGCCCAGAGGCCTGATGCTGACGTCTCCACCTGGGCCACCCCTGCCGACATGGTCAAAGCCGCCAAATACCTGGCCAACCAGGACGCCAAGGGTCTGACGGGGGCCACAGTCACGGCGGAAGAGTTGGTTAGAAGGTTGGGGCTTTAGTTCTCTCTTCCCATTAATAAAAATCAGATCATCGACGTTGGACCACAGGGCCTAAGTTATCTCTCAGTCAGGGAGATAAATATGAATACCCGAGACCAGGTTTGCAAGATCATCGGCGTCGGCTATGCTGCTGCCCTCCGGCCGGACCCGCGTATCCACCAGGTGATCGTTGATCCATTGGGTGATGCCCGAACCGTGATCAACGTAGGCGCCGGCGGCGGAAATTACGAGCCGACTGACCGTATTATTACCTCGGTTGAGCCATCCCTTGAGATGATTACTCAAAGGACCACAGGAGCTGGCACTGCTGTTAGAGGCGTGGCCGAACCGTTGCCGTTCCGGGATTAGACATTTGATGCCGCACTGGCTACTTTTACTCTCCACCACTGGTCCAAAGTTGCCGCTGGACTGAACGAGATGCGCCGGGTGGCCAAACGGCAGGTGATATTGTTGTTCGAACCGTTGGAATCCCTGAAATTTTGGCTGCTGGAATATTTTCTGGAATGCTTGGCGTTGCCCTTAGAGACCGGCGCTCCGGGAGTAGATGATGTGCGGGTCCACCTAAACGTCCACACCGTCGCACCCGTTCCCATCCCGGCTGGCTGCACAGACGGGTTCGCCGTGGCCTATTGGCGGCGTTTCGAAGCCTATCTGGAGCCAGCGGTCCAGGCGAGTATATCCAGTTTGGCCTTGCTATTGCCGGAAGACGCAGATAGAGGAGCGCGGCGGTTGCGGAAGACCTGGAGTCTGGGGCCTGGGATGCCTGCTACGGATATCTGAGAGAGCGGCCTGAGATTGACTTGGGGTATAGGCTAGTGGTGGCTGGGAGCTAGAATCCCCTAACCCCCTTTATGAAAGGGGGACTATGGATCGATAAGGAGCTTGTCTTGGACTTTGCATTTTCCGCGGAACAATCTGAACTGCAGCAGCGGGTGCGGCGGATAGCTGAGGAGCTGATTGCGCCCATCGCTGAAGAGGCAGACGAGTCACCAACAGTTCATGCTGGGCTGATGGCCATCTTGGCCAATGAAGGGCTGCTGCGGTATTGCGTGCCCGCAGAGTACGGCGGGGTCGGCGTTCGGGTGATGGACCTATGCATCATCCGGGAGGAGTTGGCCCGGGTTTCGGTACAGGCGGACACCAACTTCATCATGCAGGGACTGGGAAGCTACCCCATAACTCTAGGCGGCACGGACGAACAGAAGGCCAAGTACCTGCCACCCATCGCCAGAGGCGAAAGCATCGCCGCGTTTGCTCTGACCGAACCCCATGCCGGATCCGACGTTTTAAGCATGAAGACCGAGGCGCACCTGGATGGCGACGACTGGGTTTTGAACGGCGAGAAAAAGTTCATCAGCCAGGCCGGCGACGCCAGCACCTACACCGTCTTCGCCAAGACCGATGAAGGCGAGGGCAGCCGAAGCCTATCCTGCTTCGTCGTTGAGGCTGGAATGGCAGGCTTCGACGACTCGAAGCGCATGGACTTGATGGCGTCCCATCCTATCGGCGAACCCCGCTGGATTGACTGCCACATACCGCAAGCCAACCTGCTGGGAGAGCGGGGCCGGGGGTTGCGTCTGGCGTTGGGCACCCTCGATACGTTCCGCACCACCGTGGCGGCGGCAGCTATCGGCATGGGCCAGGCGGCTTATGAGGCGTCTTTGGACTTCGCCAGGAATCGGAAGATGTTCGGCCAGAACCTGTCCGATTTTCAGGCCACTCAGTTCAAACTGGCCGACATGGCGGTTTCGCTGGATGCAGCCCGTCTGCTGGCTCACCGGGCGGCCTGGCTTAAAGACTCTGGACAGGAATCAATCATCAAAGAGGCGTCCTTCGCTAAGCTGTTTGGCACTGAGGCGGCCAGCCGCATCATCAACGAAGCCGTGCAGATCCACGGCGGGGCCGGGCTCGAGAGAGGCAACCGGGTGGAGCGGCTGTACCGCGAGGTGCGGGCCTTGACCATCTACGAGGGCACGTCCGAGATTCAGAGGCAGACGATTGCCCGGCAGCTACTGCGGGAATAAGGTATGGAATTCCTCAAGAGGAAAAAGGGCAGCCACTGCGTTTGTTTTGGAATACCGGCGTATACTCTGTGGCTCTTTTTCACGCTGATGTGATTCTTCACCGATTTGGTTAGACCTGTGACGTGGTTAGATGCGGGTTATACCTTTAGAGGCGTGTCCTCCAAGTTTGCCCACTCACCCATGGATCCGTCGTAGTTCTTTGTGCTGTTGAAACCGGCTAATTGCATGACGAACAGACTGTTCGCCGCTCGGATGCCACCTTGTCAATAAGTGTAGACATTCTTGTCGGGAGTGATGCCGTGTTCCGTCAGTATCCGTCGAATCTCGGCGGCCGGTTTAAACTCGTTAGTGTCCGAGTCCATCAGGTTGAACCATTCAAGGTGCACGGCTCCAGGCACGTGGCCGACGCGCTTGTTGCCGCGGCTCATGCTGCCGTCCCATTCGCCGTCGCTGCGAACGTCCCAGATCACCGAACCGCCGACTTCGCAGGCTTCCTTGAGTTCATCGACCTTCACTAGTTTGGAGTCGTCGTACTTAGGAGTGAAGGTGACTGACTTTATCTCGGCACGGCCAAAGCCCACTGTCCCGCCGTTGGCGATCCAGGCCCGCCAACCCCCGTTCAGGATCTTAACGTTGGTGTGGCCGTAGGTGTTGAGTGCCCACCAGAGGCGGGCCGCGGTCAAGCTGCGAGAATGGTCGTAGGCGATCACCAACGTCTCGTCGCCGATGCTCAGGCCCTCACACATGGCTTTGAATTGTTCCGGATTCATTAAGAACAACCGGCCCGAGTCCGGGTCTTTTTCGTAGTTGTCCGGCACCAAGACCGCGCCGGGTATGTGGCCGCGGGCGTAGGCGGCATCGACTTCGCAGTCGACAATCACAACGTTGGAATCGTTTTTATGGGCATCCACCCAGGCGGCGTCCACCAAGAGTTCTGGGCGTGCGTATCCCTCATTCGCCATGGGTCCTCCCGGGCCTATTGAGCCGTACCGGTTCAGTCTCAGAATTAGAGTCAGCAAATTGTAGGCGATGAAGTTTGGGCGGTCAACGTTGTTGCGAACTTAGGCGCGGTCCACGAGGGCGGCGTGCCTTGCCTGGGTAGTATGGGGCAGTTAGAATAGGGCCACTAAAAACCAATACCGGCAGACCATGCTGTCCGCCGCACCGGAGCCTCCACCATCCATGAAATTCGGTATGTTTGTCTTGCCTTCCTGGCCCCAACGGGACCCTTCTCACCAAGGCCGCCTCTACCACGAGATGATCGAACAGATACAGTACGCAGAGGAGTTGGGATTCGAGTCCGTCTGGTTAGCTGAGCATCACTTCACTCGCTTCGGCATCGTTCCATCCGCCCTGCCACTGGCAACCTACGTTGCAGGCCAGACCAAACAGATTCGCATCGGCACGGGGGTGAGCGTCCTAAACTTCCACGACCCGGTGTTCATGGCCGAGGAGACCGCCATGATGGACCTCTTGAGCGATGGCCGCCTGGATTTTGGCATCGGCCGTGGCCAGGTGGTTTATGAGTACGCTAACTTCAAAGTCGACTACGAGTCCAGGACCCAGCGGTTCAATGAGATCGTAGACATTATTCTGGGCCTTTGGAGTACGCCTGGGTTCACCTACCACGGAGACCATTACCAGGTGGACGACCTTACGATAGCGCCCACGCCAATCCAGAAACCCCATCCACCCATGTACCTGGCGGTGTCCAGGACGCCGGGCACCATCGACGATGCTGTCTCCCGCGGCCTGCCCATGCTCACCAGCGCCAACACCCCGAATGAGGACGTGCTCGGACTACGGGACCTGTACGCTGCCAAGTGCTCTGAGGCGGGCGTGGCGCCCCGATGGGAGGACATGCCCTTCTTCCGGGTGACCTACGTGGCTGAGGACCAGAAAACGGCCGAGAAGGACCCTCATGAGGCCATGGACTGGGTGGCCGACCTGAACGGATACCGCCGCACCCTCAAAGGGGGCAGCGAGATCTACGCCGATCTGGACAATTGGGTCGAAACCCGACCCGAGGACCCACCCAGCTATGATTCGAGGCTGAAATCCACCGCCTACTTTGGTACTCCAGACTACGTGGTGGAAGGTATCCAACGACTGCGCGACCAGCACAATGTTCAATACTACACCGCCCACTTCTCCTACGGCAGCATGGAGCACGACAAAGTGATGCGCTCCATGAAACTTTTCGCCGAAGAAGTGATGCCAAAATTCCGATAACCGTCAGCTAAGGAGCTACCTATGGTCCAGCAAGGACAGATTGACCATCTACTCCAGGAGACCGGCCAGATTCTGCCGCCTCAAGCCTTGGTGCAACAGGCCTCCCTGCAGGACCACGAAGCTGAATACAAAGATTCGGTGGAGAATCCCGAGGCTTTCTGGGAACGCGTGGCCAAAGAACTGGACTGGTCCAAGCCCTGGGACAAGGTGTTTGAGTGGAACTATCCCACCTTCAAATGGTTCCTGGGCGGCAAGTGCAATATCACCTCCAACGCTTTAGACCGCCACTTGACCAACGGTAACAAGAACAAGGCGGCATTCATCTTCTTGGGCGAGGACGGATCGGAACGTGTAGTCACCTACGGTCGGTTGGCGCAGATGGTCAACCGTTTCGCCAATGGCCTAAAATCCCTTGGGGTGAAGAAGGGCGATCGTGTGGTCATCTATATGCCCCTCTCACTTGAGGGCGCCATCGCCATGCTGGCCTGCGCCCGCATCGGAGCGGTGCACAGCGTGGTCTATGCTGGGTTCAGCGTAGGTTCACTGCGGGGTCGGATATTAGACGCCCAGGCCAAGGTGGTCATCACCGCCGATGTCGGCTACCGGAGGGGCAACGAGGTCGACTTGAAGGGGATCTGCGACCAGACCGTCGAGGGCATGGACTTGGTTGAACACGTGGTGGTCTGGAGCCGGAAGGGGTCGCCTGAGAACCCTGGAGCCAGAGATGTCGACTTCGACCAATTGATGGCTGAAAGCAGCATCCACTGCCCGGCCGAGGAGATGGATTCCGAGGACCCGCTGTATATCCTCTACACCAGCGGCACCACCGGCACACCCAAGGGCGTGCTCCACGTCCACGGTGGCTACATGGTGGGCACCTATTACCACTTCAAGACCTTTTGGGACGTTAAGGACGACGACGTCTTCTGGTGCACATCTGACATCGGCTGGGTCGTGGGCCACAGCTATATCGTCTACGCGCCGTTGGTAGCTGGGGCTACCACGGTCTTCCGCGAGGGAGCCATCGACCATCCGAACCCGGGAGTCTTCTACGAGGTCATCGAGAAATACGGCGTAAACGTCATGTTCACCGCGCCGACTCTACTGCGCATGCTGATGCGCTATGGCGAAGAATACGCCCAGAAATATGACCTTAGGTCGCTGCGGTTCTTGACCTGCGCCGGCGAACCACTCAATCCCGAGGCCCTGAAGTGGACCTACGAGTTCATCTGCGGCAACGGTGAGTGGGGCCATATCGTGGACAACTGGTGGCAGACCGAGACCGGCGGCCCCTGCCTGGGCACCCCGGCCACCTTGCCGGTCAGACCGGGCCGGGTGGGCGTCGCAATGCCCGGAGCTTCCTTGGACATCGTCGACCGGGAAGGACAACCTATCACCGAACCGGATAAGGGCGGGTTTCTGGTGATCACCAAGCCGTTCCCCCACTTCTACCGGACCGTGTTCGGTGACCCCGAACGCTACGCCAAGGACTGGAACACTATCCCCGGCGTCTACCTCACCGGCGACGTGGCCCTGCGCGATGACGACGGCTATTACATGGTGGTGGGCCGCGCCGACGACGTATTGAATGTGGCTGGCCATCGCATCGGCTCGGCGGAAGTTGAGAGCGCGTTGATTTCCCACTCCGCGGTAGCAGAGGCAGCGGTCATTGGAAAGCCTGATGAACTTCGCGGTGAGGTCATCAAGGCCTTCGTAACGCTGCGCATGGGCCAGGAGGGATCCGACGAAATAATTGCGGCCCTGAAACTACACGTCCGTGAACAACTGGGTCCCATCGCAGTACCCGCCGAGCTGGAATTCATGCCTACGCTGCCCAAGACCCGCTCTGGCAAGATCATGCGCCGCCTACTAAAAGCCAACGAGCTAGGACTGGACCCGGGGGACATCACGACTCTGGAGGAGTGACGGAAATCCCCCAACCCCGCTTTACGAAGGGGGCTACGTTTTCTATTTTTCATTGCCATGCAGCATCAATGAGAAATTCCAGCCCCTCCTATTGTCATCCTGAGTGAAGCGAAGGATCTCCCAAGTTGATGATTGCACGATTCTTCGTCGACCTACGGGGCTCCTCAGAATGACAGTCTTGTGGCAAGGTATCTTGGTCGTGGTGATCGCCGTCTCCCTCTTTTGTAAAGCGGGATTAAGGGGATTTCCGCGCTGCGACGCCAAAGTCGTCCGTTCCGTCAGTTACTGAATGGTAAAATGACTTCACGACCCACCCGCGCTTGGATAGCGTGCCAGAATAAAAAAGCGGCGCAATTGTGCTGCTCTGAAACATAGGTGGAGCCCATGATGCACCGCGTCGTGCCGGAACAGCCGGCAGACAAGAGAAACACACTCGGCCTACCTCCTTTGTCCAGTCCGATGCTGCGGCGAACGGTACGGTTATTTCGACCGTACCGTTTCCATGTGGTCTCGGTGGCGGTTTTGATCTTGGTCACTGCCAGCATCGGGGTGATCAACCCTCTGCTAATCAGGACGGTCTTTGACTCTGGCCTTTTCCCGTCTTCCGGAGGCCCGGACCTGCAACTCCTTTGGATCTTGGCGGCGGTCATGACTTCCATCGCAATCGCCAACGGAATCATGGGCGTGATCCAGACCTACATGACGAACCACGTAGGTCAGAGCGTCATGCGCGATCTTCGAGACTCGGTCTACGCCCACCTGCAAGGGATGTCTCTAGGGTTCTTCACCAGCACTCGCACCGGAGAGATTCAGTCCCGTATCTCCAATGACGTGGGCGGAATTCAGGCTGTGGTTACCAGCACCCTGACGGACACACTCTCCAACACAGTTATATTCCTAAGCACCCTAGTCGCCATGCTGATTTTGTCCTGGCAATTGACCATCGTGGCCGTAGCGACGGTGCCCTTCTTTTTCGCACTGACCAAGTACGTTGGCAAAAAGCGCCGGGCCGTCACATCCGAGGCCCAGCGGTCCATGGCCGAGGTCACGGCTATCACCCAAGAGACCCTGTCGGTCTCGGGCATCATGCTGGCTAAATTATTCGGCCGTCAGACTCAGGAAATGGCCAATTTTCACCGCCATAACCAGGAACTGTCCGACCTGGCGGTGCGGCAGCAAATGATCGGCCACTCGTTCTTCGCGGTGGTGATGACCTTCCTGTCGATCTCTCCGGCGTTCATCTACCTGTTGGCGGGTTATATGATGTCCGGCAGCGGCTCCCCAGCCGTTACCGCCGGCACCATTATCGCCTTCACCACGTTGCAAAGCCGCCTGTACTTCCCAGTCGGACGGCTGCTCCAGGTTTCGGTAGAGCTTCAGTCATCTTTCGCGCTATTCGAGCGTATCTACGGATACCTTGACCTTAAACAGGACATCGTCGATTCCCCTGACGCCAGTCCGTTGGACTTAGAAAGAGTTTCCGGTGGCATCACGTTCGACTCGGTGCGCGTCAACTACGCCCGGTCGTACGGCGAACCCAGTGACGAAAACTCCGAACAGGAATTGGAAGAAGAGTCCCGTTTGTGGGCGTTGGATGGGGTCAGCCTGAACATTCCGCCCGGCCAATTGGCCGCGTTCGTGGGCCCGAGCGGGGCCGGCAAAACAACCCTGGCCTACCTGGTGCCTCGGCTCTATGACGTTACGGAAGGCTCCGTTTCCATCGACGGCACGGATGTCAAAGAGATCAGGCAGGTGGACCTGGCGGCGGTCATCGGCTTCGTGACCCAGGACAGCTATCTGTTCCACGACACTATGGAGAAGAACCTGCTCTACGCCCGACCGGAGGCTTCGAGGGACGAGATGATCGAGGCGGCCAAAGCGGCCTTCATCCACGACCGGATCATGGAGATGCCCGAGGGGTATGACACCTTTGTCGGTGAGAGAGGGTTCCGGTTGTCCGGCGGGGAGCGGCAGCGCCTGTCCATCGCCAGGGTGATACTGCATCAGCCGCGCGTGCTGATACTGGACGAGGCAACTTCGGCGTTGGATACGGCCAGCGAGCGTTACGTACAATCGGCGCTGCAACCGCTCATGCGTGACCGCACCACCATGGTCATAGCCCACAGATTGTCGACCATCATCGCGGCCGATGTGATCTACGTGGTGGACCGGGGCCGGATAGTGGAGCACGGCCCCCATGATGAATTGCTGGCGTACGGAGGGTTGTATGCCAACCTATACCGTGAGCAGTTCGGAGGTGGCCGTATCGAGGCCTACTGCGAAGACGGCGTCATCTTCAGCGACGGAAGCATCGGCACCGCCGAGCGGCCTGAGCCGGCCTTAACGGGCGGCGGTCCAGACGCCCCCAGGCGCACCCGCTCCGGCGACGAAAGGATGCCCTGGGAGGAGTAGAGGCAGCTACCGCACCACGTAGTTCTTTTCGATGGTTAGGCGGGCCTCTTCTGGGGAGATGCCGTTGGCTACGGCGCAGGGGCTGGTCTCTTCCATGATGGCGTCGACATCACCCGAGAGCACGTGTTTCTTGTGCAGGTCCTCGTGCTCGATTCCCAAGGCCCGGCCCACCAAAGTCAGGTAGTGCTCTACTTTGACCGGGTAGTCGCCCTCGTAGCGGCACATGTGCCGTTGGCAGCCGTGGTAGAGGGTGGCGAATGTGTTCGCTCCTTCCTCGATTGCCTTTTCGACGAACCCGGTGGCCATGCCCTCCCACTCGTGTTCCCCCATCTTCTCGCGCACGGCGGGGGTGCAGTGGCGGCCAAAACGTGCGTCGGTGCCCACATCGATGAGCGTTACGCCAGGCAGCTTGGACAGTAGGAACTGGGCGCTCCGGGCTTCAGCGTCAGACTGCTCCCGGCCCGTGTGGTAGTGCATGGCCACGGTGATCTCGGGTTGAGGCTGGAAATCCAGCTTATCGATGTTGTCCACTAGGAATTCGGCGACGTGGTTGAAATCGAAACTCTTGCCGCGCATGTTCATAACATCGTCGTAGAAGTAGATACATGACGGACACCACATCACTACTTTTTCCGGCTGGAACTTCTGGAAATTGGCGGCGGTCGTAGCGGCCACGGACATGGCCGCATCTTCGTCGCCCCGCTGGTAGTGCTGGATGCCGCAGCAGAAGGTCTTGCCGCCGACGGCAGCGTAGCTAACGCCCATCAGCTTGAAGATGTCGGTGACCGTGCTAATCATGTAGCTGGTGCGAAGCACGTTGCAACCAAGGTAGAGAACGATGTCCGATTGCTTCACGTTGTCCTTAGGCGTCGTTAGGAGCCAGTCGCGGTCCTCGGGCTTGGTCTGCAAGCCGTGGACAACGTCAATCTCCCGGTAATACTTCTTATAGAAGCCGCGGTCTTTACGTTCCTCAGGCATTCGTAACTCCTCTTGACTCGCCTTAGTAGCCTACTGCGCAGCCGTCTTTTCTTGGTTCCGAGGCGCCTGTGAGCACACCGGTGTCCGGGTTTCGCTTGATCATCTGTGCCCCGCCGATGGACACCCGGTTATAACCGGTGATTTGGCCCACTTTGTGGCCACGGGACTGGAGGTCCCGCGTTACAGCGGGGTCCAGGCCCTCTTCCAGTATGACATTGTCGTTACCGACCATGAACCGCAGGGCGTTGATGGCTTGTTGTGGGTCCATGTCGTGGTCGACCATGTTGCTTATCAACTGCAAATGGCCCTGAGGCTGCATGAACGCACCCATCATGCCATAAGACAGGTGTAGCTCGTCGCCGATGGTCGCCATGCCGGGGATGATGGTGTTGTACGGCCGCTTGTGGGGGGCCAGATGGTTGGCGTGATTCGGGTCCAGCGAGAACAACGATGCCCGGTTGTGCAGGACGATTCCGGTGCCGGGAACAACCATCCCAGACCCGAAGTTGGTGAATACGCTGTTGATGAACGAGCAGGCATTGCCCTGCCCGTCGACCACACTGATATAAACGGTGTCCGAGCCGTTCAGTACCTGCCCGTAGGGCACGGTGGCCATAGCCTTCTTGGAGTCCATCAATGCCCGCCGGGTGATGGCGAAATCTTTGGAGGTCAACTCCTCGATGGGCACGTTTGCCTTTCGGGGGTCGGCCACATATTGGAAGGCGTCGGCGAATCCTAAGCGCATCGCCTCGATCAGGTGGTGATAGGCATCCGGTGATTGGGCTCCCATACCTCGGATGTCGAACCCTTCGGCGATGTTCAGCGCTCCCAAGGCTGCAATGCCCTGGCCGTTGGGCGGGCATTCCCAGCAGGTTACGCCCCGGTAATCAGTGGAGATGGGCTCGTCCCAGTCGGAGGTGTGGGTGGCCATATCTTCAACTGACAACCAACCGCCGTGCTCCTGAACGAACGCGGATGTTTTCTCAGCGATGGGGCCCTTGTAGAAGGCCTCAGATCCGCCCTCGGCGATGGCCCTCAGTGTGGAGGCGAGAGTAGGTAGTTTCACGAAATCGCCTTGGGAGGGAGTTCCGCCGTTGGGCAGCATCTCCGTACCTGATGGGAAGGCGGAAAGCTTGGCCAGTTGCTGCTGCCACTGGAAGGATATTATGTCTGAAACAGGGAAGCCGTTCTCGGCATAGTCGATGGCCGGCGCCAGAACCCTACTCAGGGGCATGGTGCCGCAGGAGTCCAGCAGGGTCTCCCAGCCGTGGACGGTGCCCGGCGTGGCCACGGAATACACCCCGGTCTCCGGCATGGTCCGGTGGCCGTTGCTCTTGAGTTCGTCGATGCTCGCGGCGGCGGGAGCGCGGCCGCTGCCGTTCAAGGCGCGTACGCTCTTTTCCTTGGTGTCCCAGACGAGGGCGAACATGTCCCCGCCAACTCCGGTGGACATAGGCTCAACCACGTTCAGGGCAGCGGCAGCGGCAATGGCGGCATCAACAGCGTTGCCACCCTCCATCAGGATGCGCAGACCCGTCGTGGCCGCCAAAGGCTGGCTGGTCGCGACCATTCCGTTGGTGGCCAGGATGTTGGACCGCCGTGAGTCAAAAAACATGCCGCAGTTCTCTCCGTACGTGCCTGGCGTTGCGTAATCCAGATGATTCGGTATGGCCAACGGATTGTACCATAGGCACGGGCCGCGCCTGGGCACGGGGGCTGTGTTAATATAGCCTCGGCCCGGTTTCCGGGCTCGAATGACGCATCTCCGCGTATGTCTCATGGCCGATCTGAACGACCGATATCTGAGACTGAAACGGTGACACCTTTACCGCACCAGGAGGGCCAACCATGGCAGCAGAAGTAGGACAACAAGCTCCGGATTTCGAACTATTCGATCAAAATAAGCAACCGACTAAACTCAGCGACTCTAAGGGCAAGAACGTGGTTCTAGCCTTTTACCCTGGAGCGTTCACCGGAGTATGCACCACCGAGATGTGCACCTTCCGCGACCGCTTTGACGCGTTCAATTCTATGAATGCCCAGGTGTACGGCGTGAGTGTGGACGGTATCTTCGCCCAGAAAGCATTTTCCGACGCGAATAACCTGAACTTTCCTCTGTTGAGCGACTTCAAGCGAGAGACGGTCGACGCCTACGGCGTGGCGCTGCCGAATTTTGCCGGCATGGACGGGTACACTGCATCACAGCGTGCCGTGTTCGTCATCGATAAAGAGGGCGTGGTCAAGTTCAAGTGGGTGGGTGAAAATCCGGGCGTGGAGCCAGATTACGACGAGGTTCAGCGCCAGGTGGACCAACTCAACTAACAGAAAGTTAAATCAAAGGTGCCGGAGGGCTCGATGACAACCTATGTATTGGTCCACGGCGCCTGGCATGGCGGCTGGTGCTGGAAGAAAACGGCCCCGCTGCTGAGGGATGCCGGGGCCGAAGTATTTGCGCCCACTCTTACCGGTATGGGGGAACGCGCCCATCTGAATGGCCGCATCGACCCGTCCGAGATCACTCTTGACGTTCACATCCAAGATATCGTGCATATGATGCGTTATGAGGGATTGGAGGATGTGGTCTTGGTGGGACATGCCTACGCCGGCATGGTCATCACTGGAGTGGCGGAGGTTTGCCCAGAGCGCATCGCCCACATGGTTTACGTCAACGGTGTCATTCCGGCCGACGGTGAGTCCATGGCCGACCAATTGGTACCGGTCCGCGGCGAAGAATTTGCTGCCTGGGTGCGCGATCAGATAGAGAATGGCGACGGGTTCCTACCAGCTCCGGCTTCGGTGGAAGAAGTGGGCCGCCGCTGGGGCATCACCGACCCCGAAGATCTGGCCTGGGTCGGTGCCAATGTGACCCCGCAGCCTGCTGCAGCCATGGCCAGCCCAGTACACATCGCCAACCCTAAGGCGGCACAGATCCCCAAGAACTTCGTCGGCGGCGGGGAATCGGGGTTCGACACGGTGGCAGAACGGGCTAGACAGGCGGGCTGGGGTGTTTACCCTGTGGATTCCGGCCACGACACCATGATTACCCACGCCCGCGAGTTGGCGGACATATTACTCAAGGTCGGTAGGGAATAACCTAGGGGAAAACGGCAATGGACTCCTCTCAGATCAAGGCGCTTGTATTTGATGTATTTGGCACGGTGGTTGACTGGCACTCTTCAGTCACCCGTCACGGCGAGAGCTTCGGCAAAGCCAATGGCATAACCGCCGATTGGGTCGACTTCGCAGAGAGTTGGCGGGCCAAGTACCGTCCTTTCATGGACAAGGTGCGCACCGGTGAACTGCCCTGGACCGAACTGGACACACTTCACCGGATGGGCCTGGAAGAACTTCTGAACGACTTCAAGATCACCGGAATCAGCGATGAAGCTAAGACCGACCTGAACTTGGCCTGGCACCGCCTGGACGCCTGGCCCGATTCTTCTCCGGGACTTCACAGACTCAAGTCAAAGTTCATCCTGGCCACCATGTCCAACGGCAACATCGCGCTGATGGTGGATATGGCCAAATATGCGGGATTGCCGTGGGACACCATACTCGGCGCTGAGTTGGCGCACGCCTACAAACCAGATGCGAAGACCTATCTGACGGGCGTGGAACTGCTCCACCTGAAACCTGAACAGGTGATGATGGTGGCCGCACACCAGAGCGATCTATTGGCGGCCGGGAAGCAGGGTCTGAGAACTGCGTTTGTAAAGCGGCCCCTGGAGCGCGGCGTTAACGGAAAGGTCGACCTGACCCCTGACCCGTCGTTTGACTATGTCTGTGACGATTTCCGGGATCTGGCAAACCAACTGGGTGTATAAGAACTACTGATCTCGAAGGAGCAGCCATGGCCCGCTTCGGTGTGCGTCTGGAAAATGATCCTAATCTTTCCCCTCAGGACTACCAAGAACTGGCGTCTCAGGCCGAGAAGAATGGCTTCGAAGCGGTATGGGTGCCCGAGGGCGGCGGAAGGGACTCATTAACTTCGCTGGCGACTATTGCCATGAAGACCGACTCCGTGAAGTTGGGCACGGGGATCCTGCCCATCTTCGCCCGCACGCCGACCAACACCGCCATGGGCGCGGCGGGGATGGCTGCCGTGTCCGATGGCCGGTTCATGCTGGGTCTGGGAGTGGGGCACGCCCCCACTGTAGAAAGCAGAGACGGCATCCCTTTTAAACAACCAATGACCCGCATGAGAGAGACTATTCAGATAATCACGGCGCTATTGTCCGGCGAAGAGGTCAACTTCAAGGGCAACCAGTTCAATATAACCGGCGCTTCTATGGGAGCAGCCACGCCAAAGACCAAGGTGCCGATCTACATCGCCGCCTTGGGGCCGCAGATGCTGGAGATGGTTGGAGAGTTGGCTGACGGCGTGCTGATGAATTGGACTGCTGTCGACTACCTGAGTGAGGCGATTGGCCACATCAAGCGGGGCGCAGAGAAAGCCGGGCGCGATCCCAAGGACATAGACATCGCCGGTTACGTGCGGGTGGCGGTTGGTGATGATCTTACGGCCTCGCGTGACTCGCTACGCCGCCAGGTGGCCCGCTACGCCAGCAACCCCTTTTACCGCAACTTCTTCGCCGAGACTGGGTTCGACAAGGAGATGTCCGATGCCGCGGCTGCCCTGGCCGAGGGCAACCTGGACAAAGCTGCTGATTCGATAACCGTGGAGATGCAGGACCAGGTGGCTGTGGTCGGGACGTCCGCAGAATGCCGCGTCGCACTGGAAAAACGCCGCGGCGCCGGTCTTCAAATGCCGGTGATCGCGCCCTTCGCCGTGGGTGACAACATGGCCTCTCATATGCACGTTATCAACGCGCTGGCGCCCAAAGGGTAGGTCTGCGTACGAAATAGCTGTTGAGAATCAGCCCCCATCCTAACCTTTCCCCGTTGCGGGGGAAGGGATCAAATCACCGGACAAACCTCGTTCCAAGCTCGTGCGATTCCACATGTCACCATGAGTGAAGCGAAGGGTTTACCAAAGAAATGCTTGGTAGATTCTTCGTCGGCCTACGGCCCTCCTCAGAATGACAGTGTTTGAAGAAATGGGGTTCTGCGCCCCCCACGATTCATTCAATTACTCAGGCGGCGTTAATCCACAAACCTCAGCCAGCAACTCGTAGGAGTGGACGCGGTCGGCAAGGGCGTGGGTGATGGTTACTACGCTTAAGTCCCATGTCCCGTACATCTCGGCGATCTCTTCCAGTCCCTTTTTCACCTGCTCCGGGTCGCCGTCAACACAGACGTCTTGGTACTGCTTGACGAAGGCCGCCTCATCCGCCCGGTAGAGGTATTTGGTTGCATCTTCGGGCGAGGGGATCCCGTTGGCCCGACCGGTGATGTTGAACAGCCGCGACAGGTTGCGGCTGGCCGAGAGCCGCCTCGCTTCTTTCTCGGTCTCGGCGCAGACGACGTGGACGCCCACGTTGATCTTGGGCTCCGGAAATTGCTCCGACGGTTGGAAGTTCTGCCGGTAGTTCGCGACTATTGCCGGACCCTCTTCTACGTTGATCCCGAAGAAATGGGCGTAGGCGAAGGGTAGCCCCAACTGAGCGGCCATGTTGGCGCTCTCGTAGCGGGATCCCAGGAGCCAGACGTCGGGGACCTCTGGCTCTCCTGGCCCGGCGCTGATGCTGGAGAAGAAATGCCCGTCTTCCAGATCGTTGTTCAGAAATCCCAAAAGGTCGACCACCTGACGGGGAAAGTGGCGAATCTCTTTGGGTTGGCCTGGGAAGGAAAGGGCGGCCGCGGTGATCTGATCGCTGCCCGGGGCCCGGCCGATACCCAAATCGATTCGGCCTGGGTAGAGTGAGCCCAACATGCGGAAGTTCTCCGCGACTTTGAGAGCGCTGTAATGTGAGAGCATTATTCCGCCGCTGCCAACCCTGATGGAATTGGTGTGGGCCGCCACCTGACCGATCAGAATCTCCGGGCTGGTGCCGGCAAAGTTGGGCAGACTGTGGTGTTCTGCCAGCCAGTACCTCCGGTAGCCCAATTTCTCCACTTCAACGGCCAATGCTATGGTGTCGCGAAGCGCCTGGCCCGCCGACTCGCCGACACGCACCGGCGATTGGTCCACGACGCTGAGTTCAAGTTGCTGACTCAAATGTAAACCTCAGATTGCTATTTCAGGTCTTCGCCGTCCCGGTAAAACTCACATTTTAGGAACGCCGGGAGCCTGGTTATTATCAGTATACAAGCTGGTGCTAGGAATGGCTGGAGAAATTGACCAGCCGCCCTATTGCGCGGCCCATTTAGACCGCCTTATAATTTCTGCTGAATGAAGACAAGGAACTGGATTGTAACCCGTTCTCTGGGCTGGAAAGTCTGGGGGGCGGCTTTTTTTTGTGCCATGGGCTCCCTTGTCGCCTGCGGGGCCGGAACAACGAACATCGACGGCTCTAGCACAGTCTTTCCGATAACGGAGGCGATGGTTGAAGACTGGGGCGATTCCATCGGCGGGTCCGCCAGAGTGGTAATCGGAATCTCGGGAACCGGCGGCGGATTCAAGAAATTCTGTGCCGGAGATGCCGACATCAACGATGCTTCTAGGCCGATCAAGGCCAGCGAGGTGCTTAAATGTGCCGAGGGCGGGATCGAATTCATCGAACTTCCAGTTGCTTTAGACGGCCTGACGTTGGGTGTGAACCCCGATAATGATTTCGTTAGCTGCTTGACCATTGAAGAACTCTACACCATGTGGGCTCCGGAAGCTGAGGGAGTGATTGACCGATGGAATCAGGTCCGCGCGGACTGGCCGGACGAGAAGCTCCGGCTCTATGGGCCAGGCGTGGATTCGGGTTCATTTGATTATTTCACGGAGACCATTAACGGTGAGGCGCAATCATCCCGGGGAGATTTCACCTCCAGTGAGCGGGATAACGTCTTGGTGCGTGGGATCGCCGGGGACCGCGGCAGTCTCGGTTACTTCGGTTACTCATACTTCGTGGAGAACCGAGATATCTTGAAGATGGTGGCCGTCGACAGCGGGAACGGCTGTATAAAACCCACGGATGAGACTATCAACGACGGCACCTATACACCACTATCCCGGCCCCTTTTCATCTACGTCAGTAAAAAGGCATGGGAAGAGCCGGATGTTAAGGACTTCATCAGCTATTTCGTGAGCTACGATCGAGCCGAGCTCCTCCGAGATCTGGGGTTCGTCCCGTTCCCGGAGAGAGTGCATGACTTGGTCCTAGACCGATTTCAACGTGGACTTTCCGGAACGATATTCGGAGGAGAAAATCGTCAACACGGTACGGTTGAAGAAATTCTAGCGGCTAACCAATGATATATGTTGATGATCACTCACCGGCCGCCGTTCAGCGTGAGGAGCACGATTAGCATTGGCTAGAAACGTGGTAAGCCCTCCTTTGGGAAAGGGAACTAGAAATGCCTGGAAGCGGACTTTCTCCGAACGGGCCATCGCAGTAGCCCTGTTCCTTTCTGCTTTCCTGTCAATCCTAATCACCGTCGGCATCGTGGCCGTGCTGTTATTCGAGGCCCTCGCCTTCTTCGGCGACGTTACGTTCTGGGAATTCATCACCGGAACGCGCTGGACACCCCTGTTCTCTTCCAAGCAGTTCGGCGTTTTGGCGCTGGTCGCAGGCACAACGTTGACCGCGTTACTGGCGATGCTGGTGGCGTTGCCCTTGGGACTGCTCAGCGCCATCTATCTCAGCGAATATGCGCCCGACCGGATACGCCGGTTGGTCAAACCCATCCTGGAGGTCCTGGCCGGGATACCCACCGTGGTCTATGGCTACTTCGCGTTGTTGTTCGTTACTCCCATCTTGCGCGATATCTCGGGCGACATCGCGGTGTTCAACGCGTTGAG
>VFHF01000174.1 GCA_009392095.1 SAR202 cluster bacterium | reverse complement strand
CCTGAACCTTCAGGTTCGTCGCGGAGTAGTTTTGACCGCAGTCCAACAACGTGGAGTCTCGTCGTCGACGCTTCTCTTGTTTGCGGCCACCATGTTTTTGGTCAGGGCGGTAAGCCTGATGCTTGGGCCCCTCCTGGTGGCGTTGGCAGACGATTTCGGCACTTCTATAGCTGTGGCGGGACAGCTCGCCGCGGCCACCTTCATAACCTGGGGAATAACTGCGCCGTTGGTTGGGCCTATTTCAGATACGTACGGCAGACGGCCGGTGCTTCTGATTGGGGTTTTGCTTATGGCCCTGGGGGTTTTGGGGTCCGGGGTAGCGTGGAGCTACAGTTCCCTACTGGCCACACGGCTCATCACCGGCATGGGATCCGCCATGATTCTCCCGACCATCATGGCGGCGTTGGCCGACAACCTACCACCTGAGAAGGTAGGGAAAGCAGTCGGCTTCATGACCTCCTCGAGTTGGGTTGGGGTCGCGGTCGGAGTGCCGGCGATCGCCTTACTTGGCTATTTGGGTGGCTGGAGATTACCCTTTTACGTCACCGGTGGTCTGTCGCTGGCACTTTGGGTGCCGCTCTGGCTGCGGCTACCTTCGGGCCAACGGCGTCTGGGCCAGAGGATAGATCTCTTCAACCGTTTCAAGGTCATCGGCCGTCAGTCAGCGCCGTGGTACGTGCTCATCGCTAATGCCGCTCAGCAGGCGGCGCTTCTCGGGCTAATGACCTACTTTGCCGCCTATATGATCGAAAGCTACGGTTGGGACGAGGCAAGCACGGCTCCAGGACTTGCCTTGTTGGGCGTGGGGGCGGTGATCGGCAGCTTCGTCGGAGGGTTCATTGCTGGCCGGGCTCGCCGGCTGGATTGGTTGGCCGCCATCAGCCTGGCCGGTGGGGTAGTGGTCGGACTCCTCTTTGCTTTGGACGCTTCCGCCTGGCTAGTCGTCGCGATGGCCTTCGTTGCATCGGTGTTGGTGTCGGTTTCAATGCCGGTCCTGATGACATTGATAATGCACCTGGCGGGCCAATCTCGAGGTACCGCAGGCGGAATGTTCTCCACGAGCAATCAATTCGGTGGTGTTGTGGGCGCCTCGGCCGGAGGGCTTATGCTGTCTCTGGGCGGTTATCCGGCTGTGGGATTGTTGTGTCTGGTTGCGACAATACTGTCCGCGTGTGTGATCGGACTCATAATGCGTCGGTCACCCGCGTTCCGGTTGAGAGGCACAGATAGCTGAGAGCCGAACCCAAGCGCATGCTTGGAAAAACATACTTTTGGAGTTGCACTCAGTATTACACCGACAGATGTAGAGGTCCGATCAATGTCCCACATCGGGAAGCCACCGGGAGTGGGGTACTGGGACGGTAGGGATACGAAGTTACCAGCGGTCCACTCTCTCAGGTAAATTTCGTGCATGCGAATAAGTCTAAGGTTGTTAACATCAGTTATAGGGATTTGAGCAATGGTCATGGTTTGTAGCGGAATGGAAATCTTGACCGGAACTAAAAGGCAGCGTTCGACAGATCTGGTATCGTAACCGTGAGTGTTCAGTCAGTGAGATTCACGAGAAATGCGAGGCTGACCCGATTATCGGTTCCGACTGTCCTTCCCCAAAACAAATGTCCTTTGGATCAAGATGGGATTTAAACCGAACTACCGTCCATTAAGGTCAGAAAAAGAGATTACCTGTCGCTGGAGCCAAGAGGTTTCGGCTATGGTTAAGTTGAGGAATGCGGAGAAGGGGAACCTATCGATTCCTGAGGCGAGGATCTAACACGTCACGCAAGGCATCACCAAACATATTGACCGCTAAAACCGCGATGCTGATGGCCACGCCTGGTGCGATAGCTAGCCATGGGGCGTTTTCTAGGTAACGTCGTCCTTCCAGGGCCAGCATCCCGCCCCAACTTGGAGTAGGAGGAGGGGTACCAAGACCAAGATAGCTGAGCGCAGCCTCGATAACAATAGCGTTACCGACCCAGATTGACGCGATGATAATAATTGGAGCAAACACATTTGGCAGTATATGGCGAAGCACAATCCGGCTATCGGTGGCTCCGACCGAACGTGCTGCTTCGATGTAAACATTTTGTTTGATCGCCAAGACCGTAGACCGTACTACTCTGGCCGAACCGGGTGCGATAACAATGGCGATTACCAATATTATGTTGAATATTCCTGGCTGTAGCATGGTCATCACTGCTAAGGCCAACACAATCGCTGGAATCGCCATCAATGTATCGACCACCCGCTGCAGCACCTGGTCGATCTTCCCGACGAAATAACCTGATATTAACCCGATAATGGTGCCAAGAGTGACACCGAGCGCCACTGCTCCCAAGCCCACGATCAACGACACTCGAGCGCCATATATGATGCGGCTAAGCACATCTCGTCCGATAGCATCGGTTCCTAGTAGATAGTCTTTACCGGGGCCTTCTAGGCGTACCGGCATCCCGTTTTCATCCAGGTTGAATTCATAGGGGTCAAACGGCGCTACAAGTGGAGCAAAAATTGCACCAACCACTACAATTAGAACGATCAGTCCTCCAACCCCTCCGACAGGCTTGGAGACAACGAACCTCCTTAGGGAACGAGACTGGCGCCCAAGACCGTTTGATATCGCCTCTAACGGATTCTTGGGCCTGGAGCTTAATTCCAACGGCCCTGTATCTTTACCCATATCGAATCCGCGGGTCGAACCAGGCGTAGGATATGTCGACAAGAAGATTCATTAGAACCATAATTCCGCCGAAGAATATAACCGCACCTTGAACTAACGTGTAGTCTCGGAATAACACCGCATCTAATGTCATGTTCCCTACACCGGGCAGAAGGAAAATGGTTTCTATGATTACGGTGCCTCCCAACAGGATGGAGAACTGCTGGCCTATTAAGGTGACTACTGGGATGAACGAATTCTTCATCGCGTGCCCGACGATAATTTTTTGTTCGGATAACCCTTTAGACCGAGCGGTCCGGATATAGTCCTCACGAAGTACTTCGAGCATAGAAGATCGGGTCATGCGCATGACGACGGCAGAAAACCGGAAGCCAATAATGGCAGCAGGAATCAATAACTGCTGAAAGGTTTTTATCGGGGCCACCCAAATCCCCTCAAATCCCCTAGGCGGCAGCCACCCGAACAACAAAGAGAGGATTAGGATAGCGACTACACCGCTCCAGAAATCCGGTAGAGAAAGTCCTAATACTGAAAACAGCCTACCGCCGTAGTCAGCAACAGTATCTTGGAAAACGGCAGATATTACCCCGATGGGTATTGCCAACAGTAGCGCGATGACCAGCGATAGCAGGGCTAAATGAAGAGTGAGACTAATGCGGTCGCCAAGTTCAGCGGCCACCGACCTTCCGCTCAGCAGGGAATCTCCTAGATCCCCCCGGAGCAAGTCCTTCATTGTCGATCCGTATTGGACTAAAAATGGCCTGTCTATTCCCAGTTCTTCCCGGGCGGCGTCATAGGATTCCTTGGTCATGGTGGCATCTTGGCCCAAACGCATCATAACCACGTCGCCGGGAAACATCCTGACCATCGAGAACACCAATAGGTGTACTAACCAAAGAACCAAGATAGCTAAGAGCAACCTGTGTAAGATGTATTGCGACATACAGGTTACCGTCGGCTATGTAGATAGAAGTCTTTGGCAGGCTATTTGCGAGGCCAATACGACTCTTGACACACGCCCCCACAGAATACCAATCAATGCTACGACGTTCAGACTGCAGGGGATTGCCCTCACTGTTGCAGTCGGTAGAATCAACGTTTTTACTGAGTCCACCAAGGTGATATTGATTAGGGTTTGGATGGTTAAATTATTCGGCAAATTTGTCAAAAGAACGTGATGGAGCGCCATCAGTCAACCATGCCGACTTCACTTCATATGAGCAATAACCGGTGAACCAACAATAGGGATTATCGCCTGCATGAAGGTAGGACTGAGTCAATCTATAGTGGGGAGGAACGATGGTTGTAAGCCTATACACTTGATCCGTTAGGTAGTCCCACAGTTCCTTTTGAATCTCCACTTGCCTACCTGCATCAGCGCCGATCCACTCGTCCAGAAGAACGTCAATCTTTTCATCTTCAATATGAGGACAGTTAACACTGGAATCGGAATGATATGGGAGGTAGAGCCAGTCGTAAGCTGTCGGTCCCGACCCATACGGGCTCAGCCCGATAAGGGTATCGTTCATCGGCTCCCCACACTTGGATTTCGACCACCAAGTGGCGTACTCGCTTTGCTTAATCGTGGCATCTAGGCCGATGTCTTCCCACATCTTTTCCAGGAGTACAGCTGTGTCGCCGAATGTGAATCCCGATAGTTCACCCCACTCGATTTCTACCTCGAACCCATCTGGGTAGCCAGCTTCGGCTAGTAGGGCCTTCGCTCCCTCAGGATTGTATTGGTACCACGGACCCAAGTTGTCCACTGTGTACTCCGTGATGTCGGTGTACCCACCAACCGCCCATGGCATAGGACCGTATGGTGTAGCGTCCCCGGCATTGATCACATTCGCAATCACATCACGGTTGATAGCCATCGACATAGCCCGGCGAACCCTAACATCATCGAAGGGCGGCTTGGCTAGATTAAGAAATACGCCGTGGTCTCCCCATCCGAATGAAGGGACTCTATATAACGTTGTATCGGGTACGCTCTCAAGCACCTGATCCAAAATGTCATAAGCGCTTATCCGCATGAGATCAATCTGTTCTGCCCGGTAAAGGGCTACCTGTGTGGCAGGATCCCGGGTGAATATGTAACGCACCGCGTCTAGGAACGGCAGTTGCTCCCCTTTTATTTCTAAGTGATAGTTCGGATTTGCGACGAACAGCATCCCTTCGCCAGCAGCAAACTCTTTCAGGGTGAACGCACCGGTACCACCTGGATTCTCCCCCAGACCACCGGGCGATTCTTGGGCCTCTTTAGCTACTATTGGCGGAGTGGAGCCGTTGGTATACAACGTAGGGAACCCCGCCAAGGCCTGCTTGAGATGGAAGCGCACAGTTTCTCGGTCAATCACCTCGACGCTATCCACAGAAGCGGTGGCCGTGTATTGAGGGACCACCCTTAATAAGTCGAACGAATATTTGACGTCTTCGGCAGTAACCGGTCGCCCGTTCATCGGAGGCCGGTCATGGAACCTTGCGTCCTGGTTGATCTTGAAATCCCAGGTTTTCAAGTCCACCGCTTCCCAACTCGCGGCAATATTAGGCCGAATAGTGGGTGTGGTGTGGACTTCTGGGAACCACCAAGTCGATTCCCATTCGAGCAAGGCATCATACTGTGCCAGGTTTTCGTTGTTCCGTGCCCTGGTTGGATCAACATCGGGGATGGGACTCATAGTGAGTTGGACTGTGCCGCCCCGACGCGGTGGCCATGGCCAAGGTTTCGGTGGCCATGGATACTTCTCGTCAAGTTCTTGCAACACCGAGCGAGCAGCGTAAGCAAACGGTGTTGCCGTTGGCACTCCACCAGAAGCCACAGGTGCACTTGTGGCAGTAGGTTGCGGAGCGCTGGTTGCCGCAGCTTGTGGCGCAGCCGGCTCAGTGGACGAACCACATGAGATAACAAGCGCTAGCACGAATATGGCGATTAACGGCAGTAACCGCCTTGAAGATGTCTTAATACGTCCGGTCATTACTACTTACCCTCATAATCCCAGGTGTGAAATCCCCTGTGTGAACTCGTAATAGAAAGTCAAACCGTGGCTATACCGAGATACTGGTAAAACCCATTGTTAATCAATCGCCTGCAATAGTCAGGCTCAAGTACAGTGATATTCATAGGCGATCTTCGCATCGCCCGACGAATACTAGCTTAATGCCGTATAACAGTCAACGGCAATTCCGAAATGTAGAGTGTGAGTCAATCAACATATGGAGCAAATATTATCGTCGAATTCCTATAGTTTATAAATAGCGGTTACCGCCAAAAGGTTTTCCGGCGTTAATCTTGGTTAGTGCTTGCGCAACCGGGATGATATTCAGGTTGGTATATTCACCTACACAATTCATACGAATTTTTAACGTTTCTTCCGGCGCTAAAACCGTGGCGGGTATCCATTCATTTTCCGGTTGAGGAGAGTCAGAGTCATGGAGATCAAGACCCGGCCGGGCCAAATGGCCATTGGCAGGGGATTTGGCTTTGATCAAAGGATCATCCCAGATTGCCGGGGGGTGACCTTCATATTTTCAAAGACGTCGCCAGAGGAGACGGGACAGACGGCGCCTCTACTGTCCGGTTTAGACTCCCGCCAACGCGTTCTGAGTGCTTGCGGGTTTACGACCTCCAATGGCTTACTATTAGGAAAATCGAAAAGGAATGCTATAATGCCCGGCAGTCTGGACTGTCTGCCCATGTCCAGTGGCCCCATCCAAAACATCAACGCGATTCAAGTAAGACCGCAAGTAAAATCGAAGGAAGAGCTCTATGTTTATCGGCTACTTCACTGAACGGCCCTACCAGGACCCCGAGGCGGGATTCTTCGGCGCAACGGGCGCGCCCATCAAAGACCTGACCCTCAGCAATGACGTTTACAGCCCGGAACTGGGGGCCCACCTATACAACCGCTATCTGGATGAAAAGATCTACGCCGAGGAGATGGGATTCGACGGCCTGATGCTGAACGAGCACCACAGCACACCGTTCTGCATGGGCGGCGCGATGAACGTCGAAGCATCCATCCTGGCCCGCATCACCAAGAAGGCCAAGATCGTCCTTATGGGCAATATACTCCCCATCTGGGACGACCCTCTCTGGCTGGTCGAGCAGCTTGCAATGATCGACTTGATCTCCCACGGCCGCCTGGTCTCAGGTTGGGTGCGGGGGACCGGACGCGAGAGCGTGGCCCACAACTCACCGCCGCCCTACAACTGGGAGCGGTTCAAAGAGGCCCACGAGTTCATCGTCAAAGCTTGGAGCGAGCCCGGCCCCTTCCGCTGGGAGGGCAAGCATTACCAGTACCGCCACGTTAATCCCTGGGTACGCCCCTACCAGAAGCCCCATCCCCAAGTATGGCTGCCCGGCGTGGTCAGCCGCGATTCTCTGATGTGGGCCGCCGAGCAGCGCATCCCTTACATCATGCTGTCAACTGAGATGGAGCCCACCAGGCAGGCGTTCCAGCTCTACCACGACACCGCCGCCGAGCAGGGATATGAGTCCGGCCCCCAGAACCTTGGCTATCTTTGGAAGGTCCACGTGGACGAGACCGAAGAATTGGCCGAGGAGACCGCCCGAAAATACGTCCAAGGCCCCAGCAACCCGTTCTTGGCCGGCAATGAGGGGACCACCAACCCGGCCCTGCTCGCACTGCCAGGATTGTCCTCCCGCCGCCGGGTGCTGCCAACCCAAGCTGTAGCCACCACGGCCCGGGGCGGAGCGGGCGGTGTCCTTGGCCGGCCCTACGAGCGGCAGATCGAGGACTACACCATCATCACCGGGACGCCGAAAACGGTGATTCCCAAGATTCGCCACGTGCTGGAATACCTCCGGCCGGGCAGCGTATTCTTCTGGGACGGCGACGGCGCCATGACCCACGACGACGCGATGCGCAGCCTAAGACTCATGGGAGAAGAGGTCATCCCTGCCGTGCGTGAGATTGCCAAGGACCTGGAACTGCCCAGTTCCTTCGAGGTGGACACGGCGACCGGCAAGCCGATACCCCAAGAAACTCCGGAGGCCACGGCCGATACCAAAGGCGGCCACGGGGAGGACTAGTTCCCCTGTCAGGCAAAAAAGAGCGACCAGATCCCTCAGGCCCGACGCTAACCGGCCTGAGGGATTTTTGGTTCACCGATACGCTACCGCTAAATTATCCGCGGTCCTGATCAAAGAACGCTGCGGGAGATGCTAGCGATGAGTCTTGACGATGTTAAAGCCTTAACCTTTGACACCGGCGGCACCATTCTTGATTGGCATACCGGCTTCAGCGACGCGTTGGCCAAGACCGGGGCCAAGCATGGGCTGGAAAAAGACTGGCCGGCCATCGCCAACGAGCTGCGCCGCCGGTCTCTGGGCCTGTCGGTGAATATGGGCAAAGAGGCGCCCCCAGACCACAACCACGACGGTTCTCACCGCATGGCATTGGACGCGGTTATAGCCGAAAACGGCTTGGATGCATTCACTGAAGAAGACCGCCATGACATCGCATACACGACTGCCCATAACCTCCAAGTATGGCCGGACTTCCCTGCCGTTCTACCCAGATTGAGGGAGAAGTACATCTGTGCTTCTTTCACCATCCTCAGCTTCAAGATGATTATCGATACGGCCAAAAAGAACGGACTTAATTGGGATGCCGTACTTTCTTGTGAGGGTATCGGGAAGTATAAAACTCTGCCCGAAGCCTACCTGACCGCCGCCAAGTGGTTGCAATTGGAACCTGGCGAAATCTGCATGGTCGCCTGCCACAACTTCGACTTGAACGCGGCCAAGAATGTCGGGTTCAACACAGCCTTCGTGCGCCGCCCAGACGAATGGGGCGCGGCCGGACCTCCCGACCCGGACCCCAATCCGCACCATGACATAATCGTTGACAGCTTCCCTGATCTGGCCCGGCAGTTGGGGATTTAGGGCCTCTAACATCCAAGAATCTGGCCCACTAAGTCAGCTAAAATACCGGAACAGTGATCGGATGAGGAAGTTACGGGGTCTTGACCGAATCTCAGTCTAACCTCACCCCGCCAGCGCAACCGAAAGGCCGCGCATTCGTGGGGCGTTCTCGGGAGACGAAGTCGCTTCTGGCCGCGGCCAGCTTGTGTTATTGGCCGGTGAGCCCGGCATCGGCAAGACCCGCATCGCCTACGAACTGGCCCATTATGCTGAGGCACAGGGCGCCAGGCTGCCCTGTAGATGGTGTTACGAAGGAGCGCCGCCGTTGGTGCTACGGTAGATCTCTCCGAGAGCGGTGCCCAGGTACATAAGGCTCGGGTCTCCGGGCCGGAACATGAAGGTCCATGGCGAAGCGCCAGTCTTCGGGTAGGTCAGCCGTTCCCAACTGTTGCCCCGGTTGGCGCTGCGGTAGAGGCCATCCTGGGTCCCGGTGTAAATCACTTCAGGGTCGTTCAGGTGAATCACGATGCCGGCCACCAAAGGGTCTGCCGGCAGCCCGGTAGATACCGTTGCTAGCAGTGGTCCTAGCGGATTCCTCTCCAATCAAACGCGGGTACGCCCGGAACTAGGGAGCGGTAGTCTCCTCCAGTTCGAACCGAAATTCTTCGATGACTGGGTTGGCCAGCAGCTTATGGCACATCTCGGTCACGGAACTCTCGGCTTTGGCGCGGTCGGTCTCGTCGACATTGACCAGCAGGTATTTGCCTACCCTCACGTCGCCAGCGTTTTTGAAGCCGAGGCGATGGAGGCTGGACAGCACAGTGACGCCCTGAGGGTCGTTCACCGTGGTCTTAAGGGTAATGTAGATACGGGCTTGGTACATCGGCTAAAGGAACTCCCAAGCACTGCTTAACATGGGACTAGCTCCGGTCCGAGGGCGCCGGAATAGGCCTCGAAGAACCGTTCGATCCGGTCCCGGTCGACTCCCATAAAGGTGTCGACAACGCCCCAAGCGCTGAGGCCGATCTGCCCTGTGGGTATCCCTTCGTAGGCGCGGGTGACACCCCAAACATTGGCTAAGCCGATGCTGCCGATTGCGTCGCGAAGGGCCGCGACATCGGACTCCAGCGGTAAATTGTAACTCACTACGATATTGCCGTGCTCCATGTTGTGGACCACCCGTTCATCAGGCAAACCCTCTTCATAGAACCCGCATACGGCGGGTGTTATCCAGTGGTCTCCGGAAGTAGGAGGCTGGCTGTTGTAGGTGGCTAAACTCCCTTCGGCTATGTGGTCGGCGGTGAGGATCGGGACCTCGGTTCCCACTCCATCAACGTACGATTGGGCGCTTCCAATTTGGGTGCTGCTGCGACCACCGCTGAAACTGGCGAAAGCGAAGCTGGCGATGACCAGAACGGCGATCACCAGGGAGGCCGCTAGGTAGAACTTGTTTGTCTTCTTCCGCCGGTTGGTTATGGGCAGGTTGCCGGACCGCGCTGATCTAGTGGCAGCCCTACCGCGGCGGCGTCTTGAAACAGGCAATTCGTGATCCTCCGATTTGGGACTGGGTCCTGATGATTCTTTTGTGGGTCAGCAGCGCTAGTTTCTAGAGCCGTGTCCCGGTCAGCTTGTAATACGCTTCCATGTAGCGCTCGGTCGTTTTTGCCACCACGTCGCTAGGTAGGACCGGCGCCGGCGGCTCGTGGTCCCACCCCTGGGCGTCCAGCCAGTCACGCACGAATTGTTTGTCGAAATTGGGCTGCGACTTGCCCGGCGCGTAACCGGTGGTGTCCCAGAACCGGCTAGAATCGGGCGTCAGTAGCTCATCGATCAGAGTCAGCTTGCCGTCGATGATTCCAAACTCCATCTTGGTGTCGGCCAAGATGATGTCCCGCTCTCTGGCGTAGTCATGGGCCCATTTGAAGACTGCCTTGCTCTTCTCTTCAAGCTGTCGGGCCATATCGGCCCCAACCATATCCAAGACCTCTTGTTTTGACATGTTCTCGTCGTGGCCCTCTTCCGCCTTGGTTGTGGGGGTGAACAGCGGCTCTGAAAAAGCCTGGCCTTCCACAAGACCTTTACCGACATCCATGCCTGATACGGTGCCCTGACGCCGGTATTCCGACCATGCCGAGCCGGTGATATAGCCGCGGACGATGCACTCGAGGTCCAGGCGCTCGGCCCGTTTAACCACCATGGCCTGCCGGGCAACTTCGTCCGAGACGGCCCCGGCGACGCTGCTGCCCTCCAGGTACTGGGCGGCCTCGGGAGAGTCAGCCAGGCAGATGAAGTGGTTGGGCACGATGTTTTTGGTGCGCTCGAACCAGAAGGCAGAGATACGGTTCAGCACAAGGCCCTTATCGGTTATGCCCGTCGGCAATACCACGTCGAAAGCGGAGATACGGTCGGTAGCGACCATTAGCAGGTGTCCGCCGCCTAAGCCATAGGTATCCCGAACCTTGCCGCGATGGGAAATGTCGGGCATTTGAGTTTCTATTATCATGTCACGTCTTTCCTCACGCGACCGACACGGGCAGTCGTTTTCGTTCCATGGCGATCAGTCGCCGCTTGTCGCGGCATTCTGCTTCTTTCTCTTCGCTGGTTTGATTAGCCCCAACCGGGCGAAGGTCTCATCAACGTAACGAGTGTAGTACCCGTAGTCGAATAGTTCGTCAAATTCAGAGGCTGAGAAACACTCTCCGGTCTTTTTGTCAGCCCGTATCAGGTCGCGGAAGTCTTTCTTCTCTTCCCAACTGCGTCCCGCGTTGGACTGCACGGTCTGATAGGCGTCTTCCCGTGCCATCCCCTTCTCCACCATAGCCAATAGGACCCTCTGGCTGAAGACCAGCCCCCGGCTACTTTCAATGTTCTCCATCATCCGCTCGGGGAATACCCGTAGACCCTCGATGATGTAGTTAAATATGCTCAGTATGTAGTCCAGTGCCAGGCATGAATCAGGCAGGATTATGCGTTCGGCCGAGGAGTGGCTGATGTCCCGCTCTCCCCAGAGTGCCACATTCTCCATGGCGGTGACCGAGTTGCCTCGGATCAGCCGGGCCAAGCCGCAGATACGCTCTGCTAGCTCCGGATTGCGTTTGTGAGGCATGGAAGACGACCCGGTCTGGCCTGCGCTGAAGGGCTCTTCCAACTCGTGGATCTCGGTGCGTTGCATCGCCCTAATCTCAGTGGCGAACTTCTCTAGTGAAGCCCCGATCAGCGCCAGCGTGGTCATGAAATGGGCGTGGCGGTCTCGTTGGACGATCTGGTTCGTTATCTTGGCCACCTTAAGCCCGAGTTCGCTGCAGACCGTTTCTTCCACCGATGGCGGCACGGTGGCATGGGTGCCGACAGCGCCTGAGACCATGCCCACCCGCAGACCCTCGATGGCTTCGGTCAGCCGTTCTTTTTGACGCCCCATCTCGTCCCACCAGAGGGCGAACCGCAAGCCGATGGTCATCGGTTCGGCGTGGACGCCGTGGGTGCGGCCCATGGCCAGGGTGTCTTTGTGTTCAACGGCCTTGGCGGCCAAGGCGGCGATGGCCCGGTCAAGCTCGGTCTGCAAGAGGGCTCCAGCCTCAACCAATTGCAGGTTTAGGCCGGTGTCCAGCATATCGTTGGAGGTGAGTCCGAGGTGGAGCCAGCGGCCCTCCGGTCCCATCGATTCAGTTATGGAGCTGAGGAACGCCGTTACATCGTGGCGGGTAGTCTCAAAAAGCTCGATCATGCGACCGTGGTTATACTCAGCGCCGCGCAGCTTGGCCATGTCTTCTTGGGGGATAACGCCTTCGGCTGCCCATGCCTCGCAGGCGGCCAGCTCCACGGCCATCCATTTGAGGTATTTATTTTCGTCGGACCAGACCTGCTTCATGGCGGGCCTGGAATACCGGTCAATCACAGTTCCGCCTCCTCACTCCGTCGGCTGCCGCCCATTGGTTGACTCATGACCGTTCTTGGAAAATTCTCTTACGGACACTAGCACCTCGCTAAAATCCGCAAAGGGCCGGTAGGCGATACCCTCTTCATCGCAAAATTTCGCCAGTGACCGGTGCGCAAATGTCACGTCCGCAACCCGTGCTGCCTCCAAGTCTGAATGGCCGTCCCCGGCAAAGAATACGTAGCAACCACGTTCTTGGAACGACTCCACCACGAACCCCTTGGAATTTCCCTGGTCCTCTTTGCCCGGATAGGTGTGGCGGTAGTGATACGAAATCTCGCCGCCGCGAAACTCGGTGTTCACGGCGTAGACCGGCACCCGGTTAAGGCCCTCTCGCTCCAACGCGGCTTCTATGTAGAAATCCAGACCCTGGCTGACCACCGCCATGGGGATATCATTGGTCTGGCAGAAGCTCCACAACTCCCGGAAAAACGGCCGAAGATTGGCGTGGTCCTTAACGTAGGACTGCATGGTAGCGCGGTCAGCCTGGATGTTTCTGAAGGTGATCTCTTGGTACTCCTTCAGGCTCATGTGGCCGTCGCGGAAACGCTGACGCACGTCTTTCCAGCTTGGATCGCCGAACTGATTTAGTAGCAACTCCGCCACGTTCTGGGCGGCGGCGGTGTCGTCGAAATCGGTGAGGACAGCGGGACGCGTTCTAGCGATCGCGGAGTCCCTGCCGGTAGTCGTCATATGCCTGCCTTATCTTTTCGTACTTCAAGCCCAGGATCTGGGCGGCGTAGTATGCAGCGTTCCTGGCGCCCCAACTCCCAACGGCCATGCACCCCACGGGGATGCCCGGCGGCATCTGGGCCGTGGCCATCAGAGCGTCAATGCCTTTCAACTCGCTGGATGCTAGCGGGATGCCGATAACCGGCAGAGTTGTCATGGAGGCCAGAGCTCCCCCCAAGGCCGCCGAACCACCGGCGGCGGCGATGATCACTTCGATGCCCCTTTCCCGGGCAGTCTGGGCGTATTCATGTACTCGTTCAGGGGTCCGGTGGGCCGACATAACACGGGCTTCGTAGTCGATGCCCATCTCTTCCAGAGTCTTGATCGTATCCTTCACCACCGGCTCATCCGAGGCACTTTCCATGATAACACCTACAAGCGGCAAAACAACCTACTATCTACGCTCAACCGACGACTCCGGACCCTTCCTTGGCGGGCCCGATTTCCCGGTCTTCTGCCATTCTATTTCTGGTCTGAATATCCAAATTTTCATAGGTCCAGTTCGTCCCGGAAAGCTACGATCAGGCCCTGCTCCAGGGCATCTCGCTCCGGTCTGATCTCAATCTCATTTATCTGCAAGTAAATCCCTTCATCCGAAAGACCCAGATCAACGGCAATCTCCATCTCACCGCCCTCTTCCCAGGACAGAATAGTGGTGATGACGTCGGTATCCTCGTCGTCATCGTCGGGTTCGTCGCCATTCATGCTGATCACGCCTTCCAGATCGGGATCACCATCGTCGGACTCCCAGCCAATGATGGTCTGGATCTCGCCTTTACCGTCCAGCAACGTGGCGTTCATCTCGGCAAGCAGCTCATCCACGCCCAGGTCCTTGGCCATGCGGGATAGGTCATCCCGCTCTTTCTGGAGGCCGGCGTCTTCTTCTTCCACCCGACGCTGCCGCTGGGTTCGGACTTCGGTGAGTTCCTGTTTCAAACCTTCCAATGTGTCACGCCAAGTCATTGGACTTTCCCCCTGGAGAGTTTCGCGTGATTTTAGCCGACGCCTTTGCCCGGGATGCCTGGTAGGCCAGTTCGTCGATCTCCCGGAAGTCGCGGAGCCCAGACCGGGCACGTACTTGGTTCAAGGCCTCAAGCATGTCGAGGTAACGGATGCCTATGGGACCGCGTTTGATGCCGGCCGGAAGAAGACTTGCTTGCTTAAGTAACGCCTCGGCGTTGGCGTTCCAAACGGCGAAAAGAGCTGGGTTGCTCAAGCACAGAAGATAGGATGGGAACTCCTTGCCTGTGCCCTCCATCCGATAAGCTCCGTCAGGCGCGGCGCACTCGTCGAATCGGCCTTCCAACTTGATATTATCATAGAGCAGAAAATCCAGGCCGTCCCGGATGTCCTCAATGGTATTGGTCTTGAAACGGGCAGTGTCGCGGCCGCCGGAAGCCCTGTAAAGGTCAAATGCTTGCTCCATCTCCAAGTTCGGCAGCGTATCCTCTTGTAACCATTGCCGGAACTCGCCCGACCGCAACCATTTTTTTCCGCGGTAGGTCTGGTTGCGTTGGTCGTCTTCGGACAGCACGAATAATTCTTGGACTTGCTGCATCGGCTTAGCCCGCTGCCTGGGCAGCGCCTTGGTTTGCCACCGCGCCGATATCCCGGCGCCACCGGGCGTTTTTGAAGCTGATCTGTTTCAGTCTGCCATAGGCACGCTCTCTGGCCGACTCGATGCTGTTCCCGCCGCCGACCACGGTCAGAACCCGGCCTCCAGCAGTGACGGGCAGGCCGGAAGCTCCTCCGTCCCCCAACTGCGTTCCGGAGTGGAAGACCATGGTGTCCTCAGGGGTGTCTGTATCCAAACCAGATATCTCAAAACCGGTCTCGTATTGGTTGGGATAGCCGCCCGAAACCATGACTACGCCCACGTAGCTCTTGGTCTCCCACTGAACTTGAGTCTGACCGAGGTCGCCCTGAGCGCAGGCGAGCATCAGTTCCAGCGGGTCCGAGACCAACAAGGGCATCACCACCTGGGTTTCTGGGTCGCCCAGCCGGCAGTTGAATTCCAGTACTTTGAATCCAGCGCCGGTCAGCATCAGTCCGGCGTACAACACACCCTTATAAGGAGAACCGCGTTCGGCCATGGCCTGGAGCACCGGCCGCATGATGGTCTGTTCTACTTGGGCGGCCAACTCTGCATTCCAGAAATCAGGCTGAGCGAAACTGCCCATGCCACCGGTGTTGGGGCCGTGGTTGCCGTCTTCGAGCCGCTTGTAGTCGCAGGCGGCGACCAGCGGAGATAGGTTCTCGCCGTCGCAGAAGGCAAAAACGCTGACCTCCGGCCCGCTCAGATACTCCTCTAGCACTACCGTGTCCCCGGCCTCGCCGAAGGCCCGAGCGGACATGCATTCTCTGACCGCAGCGGCCCCTTGCTCCGAGTTTTGACAGAGCAGGACTCCCTTGCCGGCGGCCAGGCCGTCGGCTTTCACAACCACCGGGCCTTGGTGGGATTTCAGGTGATCGAGGGCGCTGGTTTGGTCGGTGAAGATATGGAATTCCGGACAAGGGACGCCGGTTTCTTTCATCAGGTCCAAGGCGAAGCCTTTGCTAGCTTCGATCTGAGCGGCGGCTCGAGATGGGCCGAAGACAGATATTCCTAAATCGGCCAGCCGGTCGACCAATCCCAGCGCCAATGGCGCTTCCGGCCCCACGATGACCAAATCGGTTTTGGTCTTTTGGGCAGCCTCTACTAATCCGTCAACGTCGTTTGAACGAATACTGAGGTTCTCCCCTAGAGCGGCGGTCCCTGCGTTGCCCGCGGCAACCCAGAGACGAGTCAGGTTGGAGCTCTGGCTGATGCGCCATGCCAAAGAGTGCTCCCGGCCTCCGGAGCCAACGATCAATACTTTCACGACTCGAACTCAGCTGGAGTGAAAACCTCTACTCCCATTCGATGGTGCCAGGTGGTTTGCTGGTGATGTCGTAGACAACCCGGTTCACGCCGGGGACTTCGTTAACTATCCGGTTGGACATGCGGGCCAGGACCTCATAAGGCAGCCGCACCCAGTCGGCCGTCATTGCATCCTCGCTCGAAACGGCCCTGATGGCGCAGACGTAACCGTAGGTCCGGTAATCGCCTTGTACTCCGACGGTCCGGCTATCACTGAGGACGGCGAAGCTCTGCCATAGTTTGTCGTACAGGTTCGCGCCTTTGATCTCGTCGATTACGATCCAGTCGCACTTCCGCACCATTTCCAGCTTCTCTCTGGTGACCTCGCCGATGACCCGAATCGCCAAGCCTGGGCCGGGGAACGGCTGCCGGAAGACCATATCGTTGGGCAGGCCCAGGGCCAAGCCGACCTCGCGGACCTCGTCTTTGAAAAGGTACCGAAGCGGCTCCACCAACTCGAGTTTCATGTTTTCGGGCAGTCCGCCGACATTGTGGTGGGTCTTGATGCGTGCCGATGTGCGGTTTTCCGGGGACTCGCTTTCGATGACGTCGGGGTAAAGAGTGCCCTGGGCTAGAAAATCGGTGTGCCCGAGGCCCGTTGCAGCGTCTTCGAAGACCCGGATGAATTCCTCGCCAATCACCTTCCGCTTGATCTCAGGGTCGATCACGCCTTCAAGCTTGTCCAAGAACCGGTCGGTGGCGTCGACGTAGGTCAGGTTTAGGCCCAAACCCCGTTTGAAGGTTGCTTGCACCCGCTCGGCCTCTTCGAGCCGCAACAGGCCATTATTTACGAATATGCAGGTAAGTTGGTCGCCGATGGCCTGGTGCAGCAGCCCGGCGGTCACCGCCGAATCCACTCCTCCGGAGAGGGCGCAGATCACCTTGCCGTCGCCTACCTGCTCTCGAATATTCTTGATGGAATCGTGGACCACGTTGCCAGGGATCCAATCGGCCTTGCAGCCGCAGGCCTTGAACAGGAAGTTGTTCAGAATATCCTGGCCCAGGGGTGTGTGGTTCACCTCTGGGTGGAACTGGATGCCGTACATGTTGCCGCCGTTACCGATGGCGGCCACCGGTGAGTTCTCGGTGTAGGCCATGCCGGTAAAGCCCGGAGGAAGGGTTTCAACCCGGTCGCCGTGGCTCATCCAGACCTGGAATTCGGTTGGAAGGTCGTTAAACAGTACCGTGCCAGCATCAGAATCATCCTGATGCAATACGGCGTAACCGAACTCTTGCTTCGCGCCTGGAGACACCCGGCCGCCCAGTTGGTGGACCAAGGCCTGCATCCCATAGCAGATGCCTAGGACCGGCAGATGCTGCTCAAAGACCCAGCTTGGTATCTGGGGGGCGCCTTCTTCGTAAACGCTGGCAGGGCCTCCGGAGAGGATCACTCCTTTGGGGTTGAGGTGTTTTACCGAGTCCCAGGTGCTCTTGGACTGGGCGATCATGGAGTAGACTTTCAATTCGCGGATGCGGCGGGCTATCAGGTGGCTGTACTGAGAGCCGAAATCGATGACGACGACGCCCTCGTTCACTGATTTCTGGCCGTCATCATCGTCCGGCCCAACACCCTCCAGCCCTTTGGCGATCTCGAGGTAGGCCGACACCTCCAAATCGTCGCTGGTGGCGACCCGTCGTCCTTGGGGTAGCTTGCTCTCAGTCGTGGCTCAACCTCCTGAATTCCCTGGTCGATAAGCACTCGTAACAAGTGCCGTGCCAGCCGCCGGAACCACGTCATATACGGCATTACATAACGTAGAATAATTATACTGGCTGAGTATTGGCGAGTATAGCGGTTAAAAGCGACCTAAAGTCAACCGGATTGACGGGAAAATATGGCGGATTTTTAGCGGCCTGGGATACCAAGCGCTGTGATATACTCGGCCCGCCGCAGATACCTTTGTTTCGGTCGTGGATCAATAGTGGCGGATACCGAATCGGAGATGGGACCGAAAGACTTGGAACAGGCCGTCCAGCATCTTAGAAACGGGGGCGTCGTGGCCATTCCCACAGACACCCTATACGCACTGGCCGCCGACGTTTTTAACACCGCTGCCCTCGACCGGATTTTCGCCATCAAAGGCCGCTCGAATGACCTTGCACTGCCGGTGCTGGTTAGCGGCTGGGATCAACTCGAAATGGTGGCCGAAAACACCCCGCCAAAAACCAGGGCCCTGGCTGAGCGTTTCTGGCCCGGAGCGCTGACCTTGGTAGTGCAAAAGGCTAACGGATTGCCCGACCGGCTTACGGCGGGGAGGCCAACTGTGGCGGTCAGAATGCCCGGCCACCCAGTGCCCATAGAATTGATCAACCGCCTGGGCAGCCCCATTACAGGAACCAGCGCCAACATCAGCGGGGGCGCCGATCTGTTGACGTTGGACGAGCTGTCCAGCCAATTAGGTGAACGCGTCGACCTCATCGTCGAAAAAGGCCCAACTCCAAAGGGCACAGCTTCCACAATCGTTGACATAACATCGGGAAAGCCCAGGTTGCTCCGGGAAGGGGCGATCTCCTTCCAGCAGGTGCTGGAGACCTGGGAAACGTCGTCCGACTAGGAGACAAGCTATTCCGGCTCCAGAGACATACGAACCCTATCGCCTAGCCATTGAAGAGGAACTCAGGACAGTTTTCGAGTCCAGAGAGGGTTTCCTTTATGACGTTTTGCGCTACCACCTAGGGTGGGTTGATGAGCAGGGTCAGACCCAGAGCGGTTCGGCGCCGTTGAACTTTCAATCTGCATTGGCCCTGACGTCCTGCGAGGCTTTGGGAGGCGATTTTCAGAGCGCCCTGCCCGTTGCTGCCAGCGTGGACCTGGTCTACAACTTCACCCTGGTCCATGGCGACGTCCAAGCCGGAAGGGCTGAACCCGGCGACCGGCCGAGCATCTGGTGGGTCTGGGGGCCGGCTCAAGCCATCAACGCCGGAGACGGCCTACATGCCCTGGGGCGCACGACCATGATGCGCCTGGCCCAGAACGACGTGCCCGCAGACCGGGTCTTAAGGGCGGTCGGGTCTCTGGACCAGGCCTGCCTTTCCCTCTGCGAAGGCCAGTACATGGACCTCCAATTTCAAGACCAGATGTTGGTGTCCAGCGCAGATTACCTGGACATGATTGGCCGTAAAGCAGGAGCTCTGGCCGCCTGTGCCGCCGAATCAGCAGCCCTAACGGCCGGGTCCACGGACAACGTCTGCGCCCAGTTCGCCCAGATGGGCCGCAGCATGGGCATGGCCTGGCAGATCGCCCGGGACATCGACGACCTTTGGGGCGAACGCGGCGATGGTATGACTCCCAGCAATGTCATCAATAAGAAAAAGAGCCTGCCGTTGGTCCACACGCTGGAGACCGCCAGCGTCAGCATAAAGCGAGAGTTGGGCGCTATATATATGAAGCGAGTGCTGGAGGACAGCGACATCGCCAAGATGATTGAGATCCTAGATAACACCGACGCCCGCCAGACCTCTCAGGCTAAGGCCAAGGAGCTGGTCGAACAGGCCTTGGCTGGACTGGGCGGAGTTTCACAACAAGGGAAGGACGCTCTGGCTGGTCTGGGCCAATGGGCGGCCGAGGGAGGCCGTTAATGGCGAAACGCAGACTGGACCAGCTTGATGTAGCCGGCAAGAGGGTACTGGTTCGCGTGGACTTCAACGTGCCCATCGACCAGGGAATCGAAGGCATCTCGCTCTACGACCAACGCCTGCGGGCGACCCTGCCGACGATACAGTACCTCATCGATCAAGGTAGCAAGATAGTCCTCTGTTCCCACCTGGGCCGCCCCAACGGCGTGGTGGTCGAAGGACTTCGGCTGGCACCTGTTGGAGACCGTCTGGCGACTCTTTTGGAGTGCCCGGTAAAAAGCCTGCCGGAGATCACCGGCCCGGTGGTTGCCGACGCTGTGTCTGCGATGGTACCGGGTGACATAATCTTGCTGGAAAACCTACGGTTTCACCCCGGCGAGGAGGAGAACGACGGCGTATTCGCCTGCGAACTGTCCGACACAGTGGACTGCTTCGTGATGGACGCTTTCGCCGTGGCCCACCGCGCCCACGCGTCCACGGATGGAATCATCAAGTTCTTGCCTTCAGCCATGGGCCTCCTGGTACAGAGAGAGGTTGAGGCGATGGGGCAGGCATTGGAATCCCCGGAGAGGCCGCTGGCCGCCCTTTTGGGCGGTGCCAAGGTGAGCGACAAGATACTGCTGTTGGACAACCTATTGGATGACCTGGATTACTTGGTCATCGGCGGCGGAATGTGCGTGACCTTCCTGAACGCCCAGGGCTACTCCACCGGAGCGTCGAGGATCGAAGAGGACCGCTTGGAATTCGCCCGCCAAATCATGGAACGGGCTGAGGCCGCCAACATCAAATTGCTCCTGCCCGAGAACGTGGTCATCGCCAACGAGTTCGCGGCCGACCCTGCCGAGACCGACGTCATGCACGTTGGGGATGTGCCTGACGGCTGGTACATCATGGACATCGCGCCCAATTCGGCCCAGGATTTCGCCCAGGCGTTGAGCAAGTGCAAGACCATCATTTGGAACGGCCCAATGGGCGTCTTTGAGATGCCTAAGTTCAGCCACGGGACCCGCACGGTGGCCGAGGCCATAGCCGGGCTAAGCGGCGTCACGACGGTGGTCGGCGGCGGCTCGACCGCTGAGGCGGTGGAAGAACTTGGCCTGATGGACAAGATGACCCACGTTTCCACCGGAGGAGGGGCGTCGTTGGAGTTCTTGGAAGGTAAGGAACTACCTGGTATCGCAGCCCTGCCGGACGCATGATCGAGTAGGGTCACGGAGCTAGGGATGATAAGCTGTAGGCTGAGGGATCAGCCGTTGCATTTGGTGTCTCAATTGCGAGGGGATAGACGTTGATCGATGTAGAAGAACTTAGAGATTGCTATACCAAAACACCGTCCAAGATGGTGTTGTTGGTTGCCGACGGTCTAGGTGGGCTGGCCCATCCGGAAACCGGCAAATCCGAACTTGAGACCGCCCATACGCCCAATTTGGACGCCCTAGCCCAGAAAAGCGCCTGTGGGTTGACCACCCCGGTGTTGCCAGGTGTTGCCCCCGGCAGCGGCCCCGGCCACCTGGCCCTCTTCGGCTACGACCCTCTGAAGCACCAGATTGGCCGCGGCGCTTTAGAAGCACTGGGGATCGAAGTAGAGCTGGCGTCGGGAGATGTTGCTGCCAGGGGCAATTTCTGCACTGTTGACGGCGAAGGTCTGCTGACTGACCGCCGCGCCGGCCGGATTCCCACCGAACTCAGCGCGCCCATCTGCGACCGGCTGGACCGTATCGAGATACCTGGTGTGCAAGTGGACGTCTTCTCCGTTCAGGACTACCGGTTTGTTCTTCGGCTGCGGGGCGAGGGTTTGTCGGAACTTGTGACTGAGACCGACCCACAAGTAACGGGCGCAAAAGCCCTGGAAGTCATGGCGCTGAAACCCGAAGCCCAGAAAACGGCGGACATCGTCAACGAATTCGTGAAGCAAGCGGCGCACCTGATGTCCGAGGAAGACCGGGCCAACATGCTGCTGCTTCGAGGCTTCGCTCAGATGCCCTCGCTCCCTCCAATGGGCGAGGTCTACCGGCTGGACCCGGCCGCCATCGCCGCCTACCCCATGTACCGCGGCCTGGCCACGGTGGCCGGCATGAGCGTCATCCCCACTGGTAAGACCTTCGCCGACGAAGTGGATACCCTACGGGCCAACTGGGACAAGCACGATTTCTTCTTCATCCACTATAAACCGGCCGACGCCGCCGGTGAGGACGGCGACTTCGATGCCAAGGTCAGATGCCTGGAGGAATTGGACCCGTTCATAACCCAGATACTTGAGCTGGAGCCTGATGTGCTGATGGTGGCCGGAGACCACGCCACGCCAGCCGTGATGGCAGCCCATAGTTGGCATCCGGTACCCTTCATGCTCCACTCCAAGCTGACCTTGGGACAGGGAATACCTACCTTTGATGAGAAGGCCTGCGCCCTGGGGGCCATTGGCAGCGTACCGGCCACCAGCGTGATGGTGCTGGGCCTCTCCCACGCCGGGAAGATGACCAAGTTCGGTCCTTAAACCCACGTTGAATTCCGACCCTAGTTTGGAGATTTACCCATGCCGGACTTGATCGTCGCCGGAAACTGGAAGATGAATACCACGGTTGCTGAGGCTGCTGTTTTGGCTGCAGGTGTGCGTGACGGCGCTGCGGCAGTTTCAGGCGTGGAACTGGTTCTCTGCCCGCCATTTATCTCTCTGGCGGCGGTCAGTGAGGCAGTGAAAGGTTCGGCGGTGAAAGTCGGCGCCCAGAACATGCATTTTCAGGAGTCGGGGGCATATACCGGCGAGGTGTCGCCAGGCATGCTACAGGGGCTCTGCGATTACGTGATACTTGGCCACTCCGAGCGACGCCAGATGTTTGCCGAGACCGACGAATCGGTCAACAGCAAGATCAAAGCGGCCCAAGCGGCTGGTCTGAAGCCCATCCTATGCGTGGGTGAGACCCTTCAGGAGCGAGAGGCTGGGAAAGCCTCGGACGTCATCAGCGGCCAGATACGCGCCGGACTTGAAGGGAACGGGAATACCACTGGCCTGGTGGTCGCCTACGAACCCATCTGGGCCATCGGCACCGGCCAGTCGGCCACGCCGGAGACCGCTGTCGAGATCATGGGCGGAGCGATTCTGGAAACCCTGCGCAGCCTGCATGGGGCAGCTGCTGATGGCATTTCTCTGCTCTACGGCGGGAGCATGAACGCCGGTAACGCCGGCGAATATGCGGCCCAAGCCTGCATCCACGGTGGGTTGGTAGGCGGAGCGGCCCTCCAGGCGGACTCGTTCCTCCAGGTTGCCGCCGCCGTCGCCGCCGCCAAGGCCTAGGTACAGACCAGGCTACCGTTGCAGCGGCTTATAAACCCCGGACCTACCATCGCCATCGTTGGCCCTACAGCCGTGGGCAAGACCCAGCTTGCCGTAGAATTGTGCCAGCGTTTCGGCGCAGAGGTCATCAACGCCGATAGCCGTCAGGTCTATCGAGAGATGGACATCGGCACAGCCAAGCCCACTCCCGAAGAGCGCGGCCAGGCTCCCCACCACCTGCTGGACCTCCTTGAGCCGTCCGAGAATTTTGGGCTTGGCGCTTTTTTGCCTCTGGCTAAGCAGGCTTCGGAGGACATAGTCTCCAGAGGCAAGCAGCCGATCGTGGCCGGGGGCACCGGCCAGTACGTTTGGGCCTTGCTGGATAGACAGTCCGTGCCTGCTGTCCCGCCAGACCCGGAATTCAGGGCGGCGTTAGAGAAAGAAGCGGCCCAGGAAGGCGGCGCGGCAGCCCTCCATGACCGCCTGCGGCAGGTTGACCCAACTCGGGCCGACGCGCTGGACCCTCGGAACGTCAGGAGGGTCGTGCGGGCGTTGGAGATCTACCACTCGACCAACACGAAGCCGTCCGAGATGGTCGGCAACCCCCCTGATTCGGGCAAGCGCTTGGTTATCGGCCTGACGATGGAACGGAAAACACTCTATCGACGCATCGACGAACGGGTAGACGCGATGATGCAGGAGGGCTTCCTGCCCGAGGTCGAACGCCTGGTCCAGACTGGTTTTCCGGCGGGACGTGGAGCGCTGAACAGTCCCGGCTACCGGGAGTTGGGCCAGCATCTATTGGGCGAGTTGTCACTGGAAGAAGCCGTCTCGCGCACCAAGACCAAGACCCATCGTTTGGCCCGGCGGCAGTACACCTGGTTCAAGCCGTCTGACCCCCGAATCACGTGGCTAGACGCCTCTGATCCAGGCGCGGCCCAACGGGCCGCAGATTTG
>VFHF01000173.1 GCA_009392095.1 SAR202 cluster bacterium | reverse complement strand
GCTTAGTGCCGACGGAGCCGCTCGGACGCCACTTCCAGGACCTCTTGGGGACGATTAATCAGCGGATAGCAGCCGCAGCAACTGAGGTGCTCTTGGTAGTTGCGGGCCTACCCATGAAAATTAAATCCAACGACTAAAGCCGTAGGCGTGGAGTAAGGCCTTTTGGCCTCATCAACTGATAAACCACCAGAAGATTCAGAAGAAGGAGAAGAAGTCAGTAGGCTCCTGGGCAGCGCCACTGTGCGTGCGCCTGGAGTCTGCGGCGAGCTGGCACAGGGGGTGATCGAAGGGATCCACTTCCTGGTTACCTGCCCGGTGGATTTCTACTCCAGAGTAAAAGTCGATATCTATTCCGATGGTCCCGGCGTGGAAGCTCCCCAAGATTGTGACAAGGCCGCTGCCGCTGTTCGCCGCACACTCTTTCAACTGAAGAACGCCAAGGTCCGGGCTAAGTTGACCATCAACAATCCCATTCCTCGGGGTAAGGGCATGGCCAGTAGCAGCGCCGACCTGGCGGCCGCTATTGCCGCCACCGGTTTGGCCTTAGGCGAAGAGATATCCCCTTATCAGATCGCCCAGATTGCTTTATCCATCGAGCCGACCGACGGCATCATGATTCCAGGCGTGGCGCTCTTTGACCACCGGGCCGGAATCATCCGCGAGAGCTTGGGCCCGCCTCCTCCAATGGAGATCGTAGCCCTAGACCTGGGCGGCACTGTAGATACCGTACAGTTCAACATGGTCGACCGTTTCCAGCGCTGGCAGTCTGTCGACGAGCAAACGGGAGAGGCCCTACGCCTGCTACGGCGGGGTATCGAGGAACAGGACCCGGAATTGGTCGGTCGGGGTGCCAGTATCAGCGCCGAGGCTAGTCAGACGGTTCTTGCCAAACCTCGCCTGGCTGAAGTCAAGGAATTCGCAGAGTCGGTTGGCGCGGTTGGAGTGAACGTTGGCCATAGCGGCACCATCATGGGGGTGCTTTTGGACGCACGGGAGCGCCGCGGAAAATCGACCTATCACAAGGCCCTCTCGGCCTTCCCAGACGCCGAATCTGTGTACCATTTCCGGTTGCTGGGAGGCGGGGTGCAGCAGGTAGACGCATAATCTTCACATAACGAAATAAAGGACCGTAATGGCAGAATATAAAGTAGCAGTCATTCCCGGCGACGGCGTGGGTTTGGAAGTAATCGACGAGGGCAGAAAAGCCCTTGAAGCCGTGGCATCCATGACTGGCGACCTCAGCTTTCAATTCACGGAATTTCCATGGGGTTCCGAATTCTACCGTGAGACCGGGAAACTGATGCCCGACGACGGTATCGAGACCCTGAAGGCCTTCGACACCATTCTGTTCGGCGCAGTGGGAGACCCCAATATACCAGACCACATCACCCTGCACGGACTGCTGTTGCCCATGAGGCGGAGCTTCGATCAGGGCGTGTGCATCCGGCCTGCCTACCTCTATCCGGGCGTGGAGTCGCCGCTGTCAGGCAAAAACGCCGGCGACATCGACATGGTCATCTTCCGCGAGAACACCGAAGGGGAGTATGCGCCGGTGGGCGGACGTCTTTATGCAGGCACGGTCCACGAAACGGTGGTGCAGACAAACATGTTTACGCGTCGTGGCACGGAGCGCATAATTCGCGCTGCCTTCGAGTACTGCGTGCGGCGTGACAAGAGGAAGAAGGTCACGTCTGTGACCAAGTCCAACGCCCAGTCGTTCGGAATGGTCTTCTGGGATGAGGTGTTCACGGAAGTGTCCGCCGATTTCCCTCAGATCGAGACTGAATCGTTGTTGGTCGACCGGGCCTGCATGGACTTTGTCCGCTGGCCTGAGGATTTCGACGTGGTTGTAGCCTCAAATCTCTTTGCAGACATCCTCTCGGACATCGCCGCGGTAGTCACGGGGAGCATGGGTCTTGCGCCCAGCGCCAACATCAATCCCGATCGAGAATATCCGTCGCTATTCGAACCGGTCCACGGCGCCGCCTTCGACATCATGGGCAAAGGGATAGCCAACCCTCTGGCGACAGTCTCCGCTGTGGCCATGATGTTGGACCACCTGGGAGAGCAGGAAGCGGCAGATCGGGTGGACAAGGCCGTGGCCCGCTGTCTGGAACAGAGAACAGTCCTAACCGTTGACCTTGGCGGCACCGCCTCCACATCAGAGATGGGAGACGAAGCAGCGCGGCTGATTCGCGAGGGGTAGTTCCTACGTTTTTTGAAGGGGTGGTGAATTGGCGATAGGTTGGGGGTTCATCGGTACCGGGAATTATCCCAATTCTCGAATCGCGCCGGCAGCGGCTTTGGCAGAAGACACGACAATCATCGCAAGCTATAGCAGAGACCGAGGAAGGGCTGACGAATTTGCGAGCAAGCATAGCGCTCTGGCCGCCTACACCTCGGTTGAAGAATTATTGGCGGATTCCAGAGTAGACGTCGCCTTTGTAGCCTCTCCCAACAACTTGCACGCTGCACACGTTAAATTGGCGGCAAAAGCCGGAAAACATGTTCTGGTGGAAAAACCTATGGCGACCACGGTCAATGACTGCGTAGAAATGGTCAAAGCCTGCAAGGCCGGCGGCGTGAAACTGGGCGTCGGATTTCAACTCCGCTACCATCCGGGACACGTCGAGGCCAGCAGGTTGGTGCGGGAAGGCGGATTGGGTGTGGTGGCCCTTGCTCAGGTATTATTGGGCTCGGGCGTGCGGGGACAAGTCAAAGGTGACCCTCGGACAGGTCTGAGGGGATGGTGGGAGTCGCCGGAGATGGTCGGTAACTCCAGGTCTATGATCGGCACCGGCGTGCATTGCGTGGATGACCTTGAATTCATACTGGGGCAGACGGTGGTGGAAGTAGCTGCGATCACCGACGGCCAAACAGCGGAAACCCCGCTGGAGAACCTGGTCTCGTTATCCTTGATGTTCAGCGGCGGCGCAATCGGGACGATGTGCTGTGGGAGTCGGATCCCAGACGCCATCAACGACCTAACGGTTTATGGAAGCGACGGGCGGATCTTACTGAGAAACGCTGCCAGCCCTTCATTGGGCGGAAGTCTGGAAGTAACGAGCGAGACCGGGAATTCTGAGGCGTCTTACGAGCCCGACCCGCTGGCGTTGGCTAAGTGGCAAATCGAGGGATTCAACCAAGCTATATCCCGGGACGAAGATCCGAGGGCATCGGGCCTGGACGGTCTCCGGTCGGTTCAAATCACCGACGCGATGATAGAGTCTGTCAGAACGAAAAGAACGGTCAGGGTGGAACCGATCCTGACCTAGGGTAGATCGCCTAAGTCGACCCCAGCACCACGCTGACTATGCGTTTCTCGAGGATCTGTCCGAGTTGAATCACCTGATCCAGCCGGTGGTGGTCACCGACGACGCCGATGAAGACCACGCCCAAAAGACGTCCAACTCGGAAGTCCACCACCGTAGAGGAGATCAGGCCGTCGACTCCGCCCTGTAGCACGCGAAGGCCGACCGCTTCGTCGAAGAACCCAGTGGGCTCTAATCGGGTCGCAGACACCAATTGATGTCCCTGACCAACGCTCTCTCCGACCCGGTCTTCAAAGTCTTTTAGGAAGATTTCGTGCATCCAGCCGTGGACCGAGTCCGGACTATCGAATAGGTGCACCACCGAAGCCGCCATGAAGTCGAACCCATCGGACATGGCCATGTTGGACGTGGGGCCCAACTCCCGCATGACGCCCGTTACGCGCCCGGCCTGGGAGAATCTTTCGGCAGTGCTGCCATCAAATCCATTTTCGGCCAGTGTTTCGTTGTCCAGAGCCCCTTCGCGAATCACCTGATGACCTTCGAAAGCTTCAGGGAATCCAGCCTTTTCCAGGACCATTAAATCGAGGGCGGCCTCGCCGACGCTGTAGGTCGCCCGGTCGATAGAGGAACTTGTCAATCCGGTCTCCTGTTTCTTGGACGTGCCTGTAGGGCTGGTCTATTCGCCAACCGTTCAGGCTCGTATCATAAATCTAGGGCTATTGAGGGCTAGCCGCAGACCATGGGATAGACGTGCAGATAACGAGAGCTCTCACCCGGGAGGACGCTCTTGGACCAATTGCTGCCGCCGTCCAGGCTGCTGTAAACCTCGCCGCTGTAGGCTGCGCAGTAGATGTGCTCCGGCGCACCTTTGTCGATGGCAATTGCCATCATTCGGCCAGGCACGGTCTCACCCAAGTCCAGCCGATCCCAGGTTTCGCCGACATCGCGGCTGCGGAAGAGGGCACCCTCCTGTACAGTGTCGGGAGGCGCGGCCCCGCCGCCGGCCCCTGCTGCCAGGTAGATCGTCTTGGGGTCGTCAGGCGCAACGAGAAGGTCGCGGCAATAGGAACCGCCAGGGAACATCTCCTCCACCTGTACGTGCTCCCAGCGCTCGCCCTTGTCCCGGCTGCGGAACATGGCGGTTTGGGTGGCGATGTGCACGGTGCCGGGAGCGGCCGCGCTGACCTGGACTTTATGCAGGTCAAGGGTGTTGTTCTTAAGGTAGGGGCCGTCGATTATCGAGACCCAAGTTTCGCCTCCGTCACGGCTGGCCAAAAGGCCGCCAACTTCGATCGCGGCGTAGATGTCTTGGGTGTTGCTGGGGTCGAAGGACATGCCGATGACCCGTTTACCCGTGGGGGGCATATAGGTCGTTATGTGCGGGTAGACCACTTTGCTGGTGTCCATCATCGTCCAGGTGTCGCCGCCGTCCTGGGAGCGGGAAACGGAGCAAGGGTCGTACCCGGCCAGAATCACATCCGGGTTTTCCGGATGGATGACCAACGACCAAACTTCGTGGTTGGGGCCGGCGTCGTTCAACGCCTCCCAGGTCTCGCCGCGGTCACGGGAGCGGAAGACGCCCTTGTCGGTCCCTGCGAAAACGACTGAGGGGTCGTCAGGCCGGATGGCTAGGGCCCGGACCTGGGCATTGTCCGGGAGTCCTTTGGATATGTCCTGCCACTGTTCATCACCGTCGGCACGGCGGACGATCCCACCCTCACCGATGTAATCGCCTTCACCGGCCAAGCCGACGTAAACGTATGTCTTATGGTCTGAGGTTACCATGGTGTACCTCCAGCATTATTTTTAGTTGGGTTTAAGATACAGGAATTCTTGGAATATTCAATCCCAGTGGTATATCGAGTCTGGACCGTTCGAAATAATCTGCTGCTATGGCGCAGCGGACCGGTCTGCGGTAGTATTTAACACGCCCAGAACAGGGAAATTTGTAGACCTAGCAACACTCATAAGGTATCAATGAAGAACAAGATCTTTGAAACGATGGATGCCGCTGTGGCCGACATACCTGACGGCGTCACGATACTCAGCCCAGGGTTCAGCGGCGTGGGCGTACCCAGGAACCTGCTCGCCGCGTTGAACCGCCAGGGAGCGAAGGGGCTCACCGGGGTCTCCAACAACGCCGGCACGGTAGACGAGAATGTGGACATTGGCACACTGGTCGAAGCCGGCCAGATGAAGAAGATGATCTGTGCCTTCACCGCCTCCACTCATCCGTCCCAGGTCACCGCGTTCACTCGCATGTACAACGACGACGAGATCGATGCCGAGTTGGTGCCTCAAGGAACATTGGCCGAGCGCCTGCGTTGCGCGGCGGCCGGTATCGGCGGGTTCTACACTCCAACATCGGTTGGGACCGAACTGGCTGAGGGAAAAGAACATCGGGAGTTTGATGGGCGGATGCATGTTCTGGAATTGCCTCTGCCCGGCGATTACGGCCTGATTCGTGCGTGGAAAGCCGACACCGCCGGAAACTTGGTCTTCCGGTTGACCCAGCGAAATTTCAATCCGCTGATGGCTATGGCCGCCACGGTGACGATCGTTGAAGTCGAAGAGGAAATCGTGGAGGCAGGCGAACTCGACCCCGACCTGATCCACGTAGCCGGTATCTATGTGGACCGGCTGGTGCGAATCCCCGAAGACGGCATCTGGGTCTAAAAATCAATCCTAAGCTGACCGCTCAAAACTGATAGCTGACAGCTTACTTCCGGAGATCAATAATGTCGGAAAAAGTGAAACTGGAACGTCAGGCGATGTGTGACCGGCTGGCCATGGAATTTCAGGACGGCTGGATCGTTAACCTGGGAGTCGGCATGCCCACGCTGTGTTCCAACTACGAAGACAGCAGTCGAGAGATCATCAATCACGCCGAGAACGGAGTGGTTGGTTACGGGCCGCTGGCTAAGGCAGGCGAAGAAGACCGGCACCTGGTGAATGCGGGCGGACAGAAGGTTACGTCGCTGCCGGGCATGGCCTGTGTGCATCACGCGGATTCATTCATGATGATTCGTGGCGGCATGATCGACGTCACCGTGATGGGCGCCTACGAGGTTGCTGAGAACGGCGACTTTGCCAACTGGCGCATACCTAGCCGCAAGGGCGGCGGCATTGGCGGGGCCATGGACCTGGCCGCAGGCGCCAAACGGGTTTTCATCGCCATGGAGCACACCACTCGCGACGGTGGGCACAAACTACTGAATAAGTGCACCCTGCCCATCACCGCCCCCGGCGTGGTGAAGATGTTGGTTACCGACTTGGGCCTCTTTGAGATCACGCCAGAAGGCTTCAAACTGGTCGAGCATGCGCCAGGCTGGAGCCCCGAAGAGATTCAGGAACAAACTGAAGCCAAGCTCATCATCGCCGACGATCTGAAAGAGTTCCGGTTCAAGGCCTAACCTGAGAGCTACTCCTATCCCTACTCAACTATAAATGAGTCTAAAACGTATTCGAACATATCTTTCAAATTCTCATGTTCGTCTCCGATTGCCTGGGCAATAAGCGTAATAGCCCGACTGGAACCGTCAATCACCATTTGATAGGTTGGCCGGATCAGACCATTTCTCAGCCTCTACAGGACGCAAGTAAGAAACCCAAAACTCCGGTTAGAATCCAGATGGTAAGTGCGCCCTTTCCTTGCATTTTAGGTCCTCTTCTCAAATTGCGGTCATAGTACATAGCCAAGGTGATAACCGGGTCTCACAGTATTTGGTAACCACCAATTTGGGAATACGATACTAGCTAGGTCTAAAAAAAGTCCGTCCCGCCGTTGATGTGTAGGGTCTGGCCGGTCATGAAGCCGCATTCGTCGGTGATCAGGAAAAGGGCAGCCGAGGCTATGTCGTCTACCGAGCCCAGGCGTCCCACCGGGATGTCCGCCGTGTCGCGCATCCCGCCTTGGGGATACCAGGAAAGGTCACGGGTCGTATCGATGCGGCCTGGAGATATGACGTTCACCCGGATGTTCTTGGGTGCGAACTCTGAGGCTAGTCCCCTGGCCAGCCCGATCACTCCCATCTTGGCGGCGGAAACGTGGGAGCGTTGGGCCGTCCCTTTGAAAGCGCCGTCCCCGGTGAAGAACACCACTCTCCCGTACTCGTTCTTGACCATGTTGGGAATCGCCGCATGAGCTACGTGGAATGCCCCGTCGAGCACCACACCTCTAACCCTCTGCCATTCGTCCAATGTCACATCCGTGAACGGCTCGTGTGGCCTGATGGCGGCGTTGCTGACTAGGATGTCCACGCCACCAAACTGCTCCGCGGCGGCGGCGAACATGGTAGTCACCTGTTGGTGGTCTGAAACGTCGGCGATAAACGGCAGGGCTTCCACTCCCAATTCGCGGGCTTCGACAGCCACCGAATCGGCTTCTTCCTGGTTGCTCCGGGCATTCACTACAACATTGGCGCCCTCTTCGGCCAGCTTTAGGATGATGGCTCGGCCGATGTTCCTCCCGGAGCCGGTGACCAAAGCTGTTTTGCCTTCCAAGCGTTTCCCTTCCGAGCGTTGCATGATTGGACCTCTGATTGGATTCTGATCTGAGGACCTCAGGCGTGCTTGCAGACGGCCTCTGATCGGTGGGCGAGATTATAGCATGGGGTTAGGTTCCTACTTTCTCGTAATCCGTGTTCCCATGGAACGTCTGGACCGTCGTATAATCCAAAGCTGTTATGCAGATAATCAACATTCGCCAAACGTTATCCACACCGAGTCAGGTTCTGGGACCGAACGCTGAATCTAGAAGGCCGGCGCGTTCCGGGTACCCGGAGGCCTGCTAAGCTTCATGCAGCTTTTGTTCCTAGTAATCTGGTTGTTGCGCCGCCGGTTGCGCCAATCTTGGCCTTTGCTGGTGGTCACTTCGTTCGGTATATTGGCTTCGGTGACTATCATGTCCACTGGCGCCCTATACTCCCGTGCATTGGGAGAGGCTGGGTTGCGCCACTCTATTTCGTCATTTAGTCCTGAGGTTCACAACGCCCAGATAACGGCCCAAAACCGGCCCTTGGGGCGGGCTGACTACCTCCCATTGGAAGCCCTGGTTGAAAAATCCTCCAAAGATCGCCTGGGGGAGATGCTGCTCAGCTCCGAGCGCTTTGGCCGGACCCAGTCGAACCTAACTCTGCTGTCTACGCCCACCACACCTATCCTCGGCTCGCCGTCCGGCCGTCCGTTCTTCCTCACCGGTTTCGAAGAACACTCAACCCTCACGCAAGGCCGTTGGCCGGTTAGCAGATCGCTCCAAGACTTGGCGGATGATCAGGCCATCGAAATTGTCCTTGGGTTCGAGTCCTCCCGCCAACTGAGTTATTTAGTTGGAGACGAGATATTCTTGGTCCCCAGCCATGCGTCGTCCGATCGCATTCCCTTCGAAGTGGTGGGCGTGGCCAACCCCATCGATGCCGACGAAGAATACTGGATGGACAACACAGGCTATTTTGAGCTTGCCTCGGTTGGCGAGTCAGTGGTTGTCCCAATCTACATGACCGAGGACGATTTCTTCCAAGGGATAGGCGCACGCTACACGACTTTGGTGGGTGACTTCGGATTTTTTCTGTTCTTGGACGCCGGGTACCTGACCGTAGGCAACGCGAAAGAGGTGAAACAGCAGATTGTTGGCCTTGAGACCGACCTGAACAAAAAATACCCCCGCACTCTGGTGCTAACCCGGCTAGGTCTGACTGTTGAAGAATTTGATCGGGCGCTCACACTTGCCAGGATTCCATTGTTGCTGTACCTCTCCTTGGTCGTGGTGGTCGTCCTCTATTTCCTGGCCCTAATCACTGGGACCCTGGGCCGAAGCCAGGCTGAGGAAGCCGGACTGCTCCGCAGCCGTGGCGCCAGCGTGTTTCAAGTGAGCGGTGTGCTGGCCATGGCTGAGGCGGCAGTGGTCCTTGCGGCCATAGTCGTGGGCCCGTTCTTGGCCTGGGCGATCGTCAAAACCCTGCTTTTGGACACCATAAATCCGGGTGGGGAGTTTTCCACAGGCATACCTCTGGGACTGTCCGGGGATATGTTCTGGATGGGTGCCTTGGGAGGGGGGATGGCCTTGGTGGTGTTACTGGCCACTGCCGCAGGCCGGGCCAGGATGGGCACGCTCGAGACGTTGCTGTCCAGGACCAGACCGCCGACGATACCATTCCTGCACCGCTACTATCTGGACATTTTAGCCGTGCTAACGGTGGCCGTGATCTGGTTCCAGGTGCGTGGCCGGGACGGCTTTGTGGCCGAGGGTCTCGCTTCCAAGGGAATCAGCGTCGACCCGACCTTGGTGATTGGGCCGGTGATGGGTCTTTTTGCTGCGGCTGTTTTGCTGCTGCGGGTGTTGCCGCTGGTTGTGCGGTTCTTAGCCTGGGCAGGAACACGGATCGGGGCCGCCTGGTTCCAGTTCTCGCTGGTGCGGTTGGCCCGAGACCCCATACCCCACGGCTCGCTGGCGGTGATCCTGATGCTGGCGGCTGCCTTGGGGGTCTTTGGAGCTACTTTCCAGTCCAGCCTGTCTCAAGGCCAAAGCGACCAGGCCCGCTACAAGATCGGCGGAAACATGGTGTTGCGGGGACCAGCCCTGCATGATGACTCCCCAGAGAAACTAAGAAAGATACCAGGAGTGACTGCGGTCAGCGCCATACTCCGCGACTCGGTTACCCTCGTTGACAGCGCGCTCGGCCGGTCTGTTGATATGTTAGCGGTAGACCCCAATTCCCTGGAAAAAACCGCCTTCTTCAGGGACGATTTCTATCCTGGCGGTTTGCCAGGGCTCAGCAAAGAGCTTCGGCCCAGGCCATTTTCGGGCAGTTTTTCCGGCGCAGGCGTTCTTTTGCCAGAGGACACTGTGTCTCTGGGAGTGTGGGTGAACAGCGATGCCCTGATTGAAAAGAACCTGCAGTTTGGCGTGAATATGTGGGCCAGGCTGGTGACTGCCAAGGGCATATACCGCACCATTCCCATGGGTAATGTGATGGAAAGGGACGGCTCGGATGCAACAGACGTGATAGCGGTCGATGGGGATTGGCGGTTGTTCTCCGCAGACCTTACCGCCCTGGGCTGGGCTGAACCTCCATTCGAGCTTGTCTCGGTCTTCTTCTCAACGACCCCAACAAACCGGCTGTCAGACGGCGTGATTCACCTGGATGACATCACAGCTTTCGGCCCGTCTTCAGGCCCTCAGGGGGTAATCATAGAAGGGTTCGAAGGTTCGACCCCTTGGGAGCCATTGGCCAACCAGGGGGCCGACCCGGATTTGGCCGAACGTGCCCGGTCGAGCGCACGGAGTGGTGGGTCGGGCCTGCAGTTCTCTTGGACCGTGTCGATCGCCAACGGACAGCGTGGAGTGCTTCTGCCAGCTGGACCGTCCCCCTTGCCTGCGATCGGCGGGCCGGAATTCCAGGTAGGTCAACAGGTACGAGTGGAATTGGGCAATTTAGTTGTGCCCGTGAGGTTCGTAGGAATAACCACCCATTTCCCAACGCTGATACCTGACCGTAAGCCGTTCTTTATCGTAGACCTCACTGATTTCCAGGAGTACGCCCGGCGCCTGCCCAGTAGTATTTCGGACGAGCCCAACGAGATGTGGTTGGCCCTAGACGAAGATGCTGACCGTAGCCAGGTAATCTTACAGATAGCCGAAGCCGCGCCCGGACTTATCACGGTTAGAGATGGGGAGGCGACTGCTGCATTGGCTGAGCGCAACCCCCTTGCTGGCGGCGGCTGGGACGGTCTGACCATCTTCAGCATGGCGGCCATTGGGATCGCCGTGCTGCTCACCTTGACCGTCCATTCTTTGGTGTCGATACGGACGGGGCGGATGGACCTGGCCGTTGCCAGGGTCCTCGGATTCTCTAGTAGGCAATTTTTCCTGTCATTAGCCGCTGAGCGAATGATCATCGCGGTGTTGGCCATCGCCGCCGGCGCCGCCATGGGTTATTGGCCGGGTCTGGAGATACTGGAGTTGGTCGACCTGACGCCCCAAGGAGACGCTCCGGTGCCGCCGCTCTTGCCGTCGGTCAAGGGCTGGTTGATGGCTGGCGTATTGGGTGGGCTGCTGGGGGCAGCAATATTGTCGGTCGGATTCGCGGTGGTGGCGGCCCGGCGGCTCAACACTGCTGAAGTCCTGCGGGGTGGCATATGATGATGTCCCAGATCGGCAGCATCGAATGATGCCCATGATCCGGTTTGCTTACGTCATGGCTGTGCGGAGAGCAGTCTCCGGTTGGCGGTTGGAGGCTGTGCTATTCGGCGGCATATTGCTGGCCGTAGCCTTGATGGCCAGCGGCGTGATCTTCTCCGACTTGCTGTCCAACGCCTCTCTACGCCACGAGCTACTTCAGGCGCCGCCTGAAGAGGTAAATATTTCGGTCCGGTCCTTCAGCAGTCAGGATGAACCGTCCAGCGCTGCCGGACGGCGCAGGGTCTACCAGGAGCGCCTAGCCTTTGCCGAGAATCGTATGGCGGCGCCATTTGCGCCCTATCTGACAGGGCAGGCGCGAATGATCGATACCGCTACCTTTTATTTTGAGGGACACCCCCAATTAGAGCTGGACAATGAGATTCGGCCCAGGGGTTCCATCGTCTACATGTCCGGTTTCGAGCCTGGCCGGGTCAGGATAACCCAGGGAAGTTGGCCTGGAGCGGAGAACGCATCCGCCCCACTCGGCACGCCGGTAGACGTGATAGTCGACGAGTTGGGCCTACAACTTTTGGGTCTGGAAGTCGGCCAGGTGATGGATGTCTTCCCGGCGGCTTCGTTCACCGACCCGCCGTCCATGCCGGTGCGGATATCCGGGGTCTTTGAGCGCATAGACCCCGGTGATGAATTCTGGTATGGGGTAGATTCCGATTTCAGCGTTCAGAACGACCGTTGGACCATCGTGCCGCTGTTCACCAGCGAAGAGGCGGTAAATAACCGGGTGCTCGGTGAGTATCCGACTCTCTACACCGATGTTACCTGGTACTACTACGTGGACCGTGAAGGGCTGCGGGCCAGCGATGTGGGAAACCTGCAACAGGCTTTAGCTCAGGCCGAAAGCGACATCAGGTTCCATCTGAAAAATTCCAGCTTCAAGATCAAGCTGGACACACTGCTTCGCAATTTTGACGAACAATTGTTGTTGGCCCGCGTGCCCCTGTTCTTGGTGGTGTTTTTGATCACCGGGATACTGCTGTATTACCTGGCTTTGGTGGCGGGATTGATCGTCCGGTCCCGCTCCAGTGAGATTGCCATGCTGAAAAGCCGGGGCGCCACCACGGCGCAGGTCGGCATGTTGGGCCTGGGAGAGGGCCTTCTGCTGGCCATTCCTGCGGTGATTATCGGGCCGTTCCTGGCCATGGGAGTGGTCAAGGTCCTGGGCAACGTGTTCTTCAGCCTAGGTGGGGGTGCTGACGAACTTTCCGGCGTGCCAGTGGTCGTGTCCCAGGGTGCGGTAGCGCTCGGGCTGATCGGTGGGGCGCTGGCTGTCATCGTGTTCACATTCGCCACGTTGGCGGCTGCCAGGCACGGAATCGTGGAGGCAAGGCAGACTGGGGCCAGGCCGCCAACGGCGTCTTTCCTGCACCGGTATTACTTGGACATTCTGATATTGGCTTTGATCCTGCTGCTGTGGTGGCAGGTACAAAGCAGGGGTTCGTTCCTGGTCCAATCGGTGGGCGCCCAGGAATTAGAGATCGATTACAGCCTGCTGTTGGGGCCGGTTCTGGGGCTGTTTGCGGTCGGTTTGATCGTCATGCGGATATTCCCATGGTTCGCGGCGCTCTTGTCACGCCTTACCGGACCATTTGCCCCTTCATGGTTGGTGCACGCTCTGCGCCATGTGGCCCGAGACCCGATGGTGCCCGGGATCTTGATCGTGTTGCTAACATTGGCCACCGCCCTTGGGGTCATCGGCAGCGCCTTCAGTTCAACGTTAGAGAAGAGCCAGAAAGAGAGGTCTCTATACGCGGCGGGAGCTGATCTGAGGCTCCGCCACAGTGGCGTTTCCTCCACGAGACCGGGCGGAAGATTCGCTGAGGATGTTAGGGAGATTCCGGAGGTGGTCCAAGCGTCGGATGTGTACCGCGCCAGAGGACAGATCACCACCACTGGGTTCAGTTCGCCAACTTCGGTGTTAGCGGTGGACGCATCCAACATCGGGGAGGTTGCCTGGTTCAGAAACGACCTGGCCAACGGGAAGTCGATCGAAGAATTGGCCGAGCTACTACTGGGCGGTGCACGAGAGCCGTTAGGCCTACCCCTGCCCATCGATGCAAATGGCCTGTCTGTTTGGGTTCAACCGGCTGGGTTGGATGCAGGGGCCAATCTATGGGCCAGGATTAAGGACACCCGCGGACTGTACTTCGACACCTGGTTGGGCAGCTTAGCCGAGCCAGGCTGGCACCGTATCCAATCTGACTTTACCCCTGTGATCGCCTCTGGGCGCCGGTTCTCCAACCAGGGGCTAAATATCTCAGTGGCGCCGCCATTCACTCTTCAGTCGTTCCAAATCACCGACCGTTTCCGGACGGCAAGCTCCGACGACTTGGGAGCGGTGTTCTTGGGACGATTGGACGCATTGACGCCAGCAGGTCCGGTGACCATTTCCGATTTCCAAAATTCCGCGGAATGGTCGGTGATCCAAGATTTCGCCCGGCCCGGGCTTTATGCCTTGGAGAACAGCGTGTCGGCCGGCGGGACTCAGTTCCCGGTATCCACCAGGTACAGTTGGGCCAGCGGTGGCGTCGGTTTGCGGGGCATACAGCCCGGCCCCACTGCGACGTCGGTGCCTGCGGTGGTCAACGGACAGTTCTTAGATGTGGCCGACGCCTCGGTGGGCGACGAAGTGATCTTGGGGCTGTCTACCTATTCGATCCGGATAAAGATTGCCGGTGTGGCAGATTACTTCCCAACGTTGGACCCGGGGGAAAAGCCGTTCGTTCTGATGGACCTAAACAGTTTTGAGGCCGCCTCGAACCAACATAGCCCGATCCCGATGGCCGGGGCCAATGAGATTTGGGTAGACCTGGTTTCAGACCCAGCCTCACTAGATGAAATGGTGAATTCCGGAGAGGCCGGCCGTGTCATCGAGTCCATCATGGAGTTGGGCGCCAGCATCAGAGAGACCTTTGACTCAGAGGCCATGGTCGCGGCCCGAGTGGACCAGCCGTTGGTCAATGCCGGTTGGGGCGCGCTCCTGGTGTTATTGTTCTTGGCGGTCGCCCTGGCCACCGGTTCGGGCGTGATGCTGTTTTCGTTCCTGGACACTAAGGAGCGCCAAACTGAGTTCGCTCTGCTGCGGACCTTGGGTTCCACCGGCGGACAACTGCGGGGCATCGTGTGGTTTAATCTGTTTTTGATCGTCATATGTGGAGTAGTTCTGGGCACCTGGGTGGGCCAAATGATCGGGACCAGCCTTTTGCCGCTGATGGAAGTGGCTGAAGAGGGCGAACGTGTTACACCGCCCATGGCCTTCACGACTAATTGGTTGTCGCTGGCCGTTTCTTATTCGGTTTTGGCCGTTGTCACTGTGGCAACGGTGGTCTGGCTGGCGTGGTTGAGTTCAAAGATTCAGGTTGAGCAAGTTCTCAGGATGGGAGATGCCGGATGACCCAGTTCAGTGAATACCGGGAAAACAACGGGGGCTACAATGGCGTGGCGGACCCTGAAACGGGTCTGTACATCGATTGCCGCGATCTGTTCAAAATCTACAAGCGCGCCGACTTGGAAGTGGTGGCTCTGCGCGGATTAGACCTCAGTGTTGAAGAAGGTGAATTGATCGCAGTCATCGGGGCCAGCGGCAGCGGCAAAAGCACGTTGCTGAACATATTGGCGGGCCTGGACCGGCCCTCCGCTGGTCAGGTGCTAGTCGGCTCTCGAGACCTGTTGGACGTGTCGGATAAAGACTTGGTGATGTACAGGCGTTCGGAGGTGGGGTTCGTCTGGCAGGCCACGGCCCGCAACCTGGTGCCGTACCTCTCTGTTGCTGACAACATCGAACTACCGATGGCGCTGTCGGGAGAGCCGGCTAAGGCACGGCGTGCCTGGTCGGACGAGTTGTTGGAGTCTCTGGGCATGGCGGATAAGGCCAAACGGTTGCCGTATCAGTTGTCCGGCGGCGAACAACAACGGGCCGCCATTGCCGTGGGTCTGGCCAATAAGCCGCCCCTGCTCCTGGCCGACGAGCCCACCGGCGAACTGGACACAGAGAACGCCGACAGCATTTTTGGGATGATTCGAGGTTTGAACCGTTCCTACGGCGTCACGGTGGTCACAGTCACTCATTACGCTGGCGTATCCCAGTTTGTGGACCGCGTGGTCCATATCCGGGACGGGCGCATCGGTTCTGAGACTTTCTCCCATCCCGATTACCGCCGCGATGGCGGCATTGTGGAAGACGAGTACGTGGTGGTGGACCCGGCTGGCCGGCTACAGCTCCCGGTGGAGTTAACGGAGCGGTTCAGGCGTGGAGGCCTGGCCAAAATCCAAATGGAAGATGGGCAGATCACAATCGATGCGCCGGACACCAACCCGCGCCAGCCGAGGAGCAGAAGTTGATGCAAGCCGATAATGCCAACGGGCCGGTGCTGACCGCCGTGGACCTTAGCCGGGTGTTTGGTTCAGGCGACACGGCTGTTACTGCGTTATCAGGCATCAGCCTCACGGTTCAGCAAGGAGACTTCTTGGCGGTCACTGGCCGCTCGGGTTCGGGCAAGACCACGTTGCTCAACCTGCTTTCGGGATTGGACAGCCCCACCACAGGCACCGTCCATTTCCACGGTGACGACCTGGAGAACCTGCGGGAGTCGGACCTGGTGGAGATGCGACGGCACAAGATCGGGTTCGTTTTCCAGTCGTTTGGCCTCATGCCCTTGTTGTCGGCCCAAGAGAACGTGGAATTGCCGTTGCACATCGGCGGAGCGTCTTGGCGGGAGCGGAGACAGAAGGCCACCGAGGCATTGCGCGCAGTGGGATTGGGGACCCGGGCCCGGCACCGGCCCTTTGAACTCTCAGGAGGCGAACAGCAGCGGGTGTCCATCGCCAGAGCGCTGGTGACCGAGCCGGAAGTGGTGTTTGCTGACGAGCCGACAGGAGAACTCGATACCGCCACCGCCCGGTCGATAGCTGAGACCTTGGGCGAAGTTGCCGCATCCAGGCGCGCCACCGTGATCGTGGCCACCCACGACCTTGACCTGGCAGCCACGGCCCAACGACGCTTGGACTTGGTTGACGGCATGATCGTTCCCCAAGGTTAAGCCTTCCCTCCGGCCGCTGTGCGTCTCGTAGGGATTTTTTCTGTGACGTTGGTCAGACGTTATGGATGTCACGGTCGCGTTAGGTATCTAAATTACCGCTAGACTGACTGGACTGGGCGTTGTTAGCACATCGCTGCAATCCAATATCGCTGGCTCGGATGGCCGGGTTAGACTGACCTGGACGGTGAACAACAGCGGGTCC
>VFHF01000172.1 GCA_009392095.1 SAR202 cluster bacterium | reverse complement strand
TGGGAGAGAGGCCTCAACAGTAGCCTCTGGTTTTCCGTGAATTGAAAAAGAACCCGCCGTTCCGGCGGGTTCTTTTGTTTGAGCTGATATCAGGCCTAGGTGGTTACGACGCCGTCCGCATCCAAAACCACCGTGGGGAGATCCAATTGACGGAGGCCGGTCTCTATCTGCTGGCGGTCTCCCACCACTAGGATCTTGAGCTGGTCGGGCCGGACCAATTCCTGGGTGATGCGGTGTACGTCATCCAGCGTTACCGCCTCAACGTTGGCTCTCACCGTTTGGAGGTAATCGTCGGGCAGCCCGAACTGCACCATCTGAAGGACCTGGCCCATGATTGCTCCCGGTCGCTCGAAGTTGGCTGGAAAACTCCTCAGGACACTGGCCTTAGCGTTCTCCAGTTCCTCCTCGCTGATGGGGCGAGACCCTCGGACCTCGTTGTACTCCTTCAATGTCTCGAACACCGATTCCTTGGTGACCTCGGTCTGGACCGAGCCACCCGCCAGCATCAGAGACGAACCCCGGAACCACTGGACGTGGGACTGGTATCCGTAGCTATAGCCTTTCTCCTGACGCAAGTTCTGGTTCAGCCTAGCGGAGAATTGACCGCCGAAGGCGTAATTCATCAAGGTTAGTCCCAGGTAGTCGGGATGAAGCCTGGGTATGGTGGTGTTAAGGGCGCGGATGACCGATTGGGGCGCTCCGGGCCGGTCTACTAGGTATATGGTGGCAGTGCCGTTGGATGGCTCCCCCACTGACTGCCCGTTGGCCGATGGGCCGCCCTTCCAACGTCCGAAAACCGCTTCGGCCCTTTTAGCAACTTCATCGATGCTGACGTCGCCCACCACTATCAAGTTGGCGTTAGCTGGGGTGTAGTCGCGGCTGAATTGACTGGCTATGTCGTCTCGAGTCAGGGCCGCGATTGATTTCTCGGTGCCAGAAAGCGGATGCCCATAACCTGAGCTACTTTGGAATACGAGGCCAGCCATCAATTGTTCGGCCACGGCGTTGGGTTCGTCTTTGCCACGGCGGAGCTCGGTCAAATGCTCCCTGCGGACCCTTTCGATCTCATGATCTGGGAAGTTAGGGTTTAACACCAGGTCGGCGGTGAGTTCCAGGCCGGTGGGCCAGTGCTTGGTAAGGGTCTCTGCCGAAAGCAGTGTGTACTCCCGCCGTCCGTCTGCGGATATTCGCGAGCCGATGAATTCAAAGGCTTGGGCGATCTCCTGGCTGGTCTTGGTGGTTGTCCCTTCCGGCAGCATCTGGGCAGTGAAACCGGCCAGGCCGGGCAGGTTCTCAGGGTCCCGGGAGGCGCCGGCATCCATCAGCACCCCGAAGGCCACTATGGGCATGCCGCGCTGTTCGATCACTGAGATACCCATTCCGTTGGAGAGCTTGGTGCGGGTCGGAGTGGGCGGATTAAAGACCGGCTCGCTCTTCGGCGGTGGCATGACAGTCCGGTCGATGGTCACAGTGGCCGGCGATAGCGTCGGTTCCGGCAAAACCCGAAGCCGGACTTGATTCTCACCCAGAACGCTCTCGGCCACCCGCATCACATCTTCTCGGGTCACCGACATGTACTTGTCCAAGCTGGTGTTGATCAGGTCGGGGTCGGCTGAAAAAACGCTGTAATGGTTAAGCTGGTCGGCCCGGCCGCCGAACCCCCCAATGCGGGCCAACTGGCGGAAATGGCTGGCCTCGATGCGATTCTTAACGCGGGTGATCTCCTCATCCGTGGGCGGTTCCCGAAGCAGCCTCGCCATCTCGGCGTCGGCGGCGGCTTCTACCTCGTCGAGTTCATGTCCTTCGGCTGCGGTCACGGATAAGATGCACTGCCCGGCGATCTCCGACGAGTGGTAGCGCATGTTGGCGCTCTGGGCGATCTGCTTCTCGTAGACTAAGGACTTGTGCAACCGGGAGGTCAGCCCGTCGGACATGATGGCCTGATAGATCTCCAGCGGCGCATCGTTAATATCTCCCTCGGGGGGTGTCGGCCACGCGATATAGGTCCTAGGCAGGGTCACGCTATCCCGCATCTCCAATTCGATGCGGCCTCTAAGAGATGAGTCATGCCGTCCCTTGCGCGGCACAGGCTCGCCCGGCGGCAGATCGCCGAAGTAATGGTTGACCATCTCCAAGGCCTGTCCCATGTCGATGTCACCGGCGATGGCCAGGCTGGCGTTGGAAGGGGTATAGAACCGCTTGAAGAAGTTCTTGATGTCGTCCAGGTCTGCGGCGTCCAAGTCTTCTTGGGATCCGATGGTCATCCAATGATAGGGATGGGGCATTGGATACAGAGCTTCTTGCAAATGCCAATGTGCCATGCCATAAGGGCGATTCTCATAGGACTGGCGGCGTTCGTTCTTGACCACGTCCCGCTGGATATCAAGGCGTTGTTGGTCCAGTGCGTCGAGCAGGAATCCCATGCGGTCGGATTCCAACCAAAGGGCTAGGTCCAGGTAGTTGGTGGGGACATCTTCCCAGTAATTGGTGCGGTCCGGCGTGGTTGATCCGTTAAGATTGGCGCCCGCTTTTTGTAGTGGATCAAAGTGGCTGCTGTTGTGATGTTTGGATCCTTCGAACATCACATGTTCAAACAGATGGGCGAACCCAGTCCGGCCGATCTCCTCATCTTTAGAACCCACGTGGTACCAGACATTTACGGCTACTACAGGTATGTTGTGGTCCTCGTGGAGTATCACGTCCAGTCCATTGGACAGCGTGTGTTTCTCAAAGGAGATGGTTACCATCTGAAGAAATCCTTGGATGATTCGGGTAGGTTATTTAACCCATCTTACGGTGACCCAACGCTGTTGTAAACCAAAATTGGTCTTCAGGTTCTCAGCGATTCAGTGGTCCCAAATGCAACAAAAAACAGGCCCCGGGCGATGTCCGGGACCTGTCAAATGCTGATCGCAGACTGCCGAATGCTGACTGCTTTATTTACCTTCTTCGTGCTGGTAGTAGTTCTCATCCGTTCGCGCCTCGATGGGAGCATTGGCCTTATTCTTGGCGATCTCTTCTGGGTCCCAGAGGTGGGAGAAATTCAGCGCCCGGGGACAGTGACCGTAGGCCTCTTCCACTTCAATTAGCATCCCCTGAAGGTGTTTGGAATTGTCGTCGGTCTCATAAAGAGACAGTTCTATATTCTGGAGTTCCAGTTCTTCTTTGGTGACGACGGTAACCTTTCCGTTGACCCGGACGGTGTCATTCATTCCCGGTATGAAGAATATCAGGCCGATGTAGGGATTGGTCTCGATATTCTGGTAGGACTGGAAGAGCCGGTTGCCGGCCACATCCGGGAAAAGAATGTGTTTCTCATCCAACACTTTAACGAAACCGGGTTTGCCGCCTTTGGGGGAGGCGTCGCAGCGGCCATCCTCTCCAGTGGTGGCCATGATGGCGAAGGGCGCGTTCTGGATGAACTCTTGAACGTAAGGAGTCAGGTGTGTCTTGAGCTTGGCTACTGCGCGGTCGGAGGGAGCGCCATAGGCATCGTTGTACCGACTATCGCCTACGATTTTTCCGGTAGTGGTCGCTCGTGTAGTCGTCATAACAGCAGACTCCAATCGTTATATCGAATGGCCCAGTATGGGCCGAATGGCTGGTTTTGATTCTAATGGCCAGGCCATCAATCAGCAAGAGCAGCCTGGATGACCTCAACTGCGGCCGCGGCCAGCTTTTGGCAATCTGCGATGGGCCGTATCCCTACGCGGATGTACTCGGGCAGGCCGAAGGAAGTGCAATCCCGTACCACGATACCTTTGGAGAGCAGCGCCGACCGCCACTTGGGGGCGTCGCCGACCTTTATCAGGATGAAGTTGGCTTCGGATGGCGGGACGCCCAGCCCGAGGGCTTTAAGTTCTTCGGACAGATAACTTTTTGCGCTGAAGACGGCTTTTCGAGCCTTTGCCAGATATCCAACGTCTTCTAATGCGGATACACCAGCCTTTTGGGCCAGACCGTTGACGCTCCAATCGGGTTGGTATTGCCGCAACCGAGAGACCACTTCCTTGGAGGCTAGAGCATATCCCAACCGGAGGGCGGTCTGGGCATAGTCCTTGGTCATGGACCGCACCAACATTATCTCGGGCCGGTCCAGCAACTCCAGCGAGTCCCAGGAGTTTTCGACGAAGGACAAGTAGGCTTCGTCTACCACCAGTAGGCTACCGAAATCTCGGGCGGCACCAGCCAGGTCTTCGAGTTCCTGGCGGTCCAGGTACACTCCGGTCGGATTATTGGGGTTGCAGACTATGATCAGTTCTGGCTTCTTGGTTTTGATGAGATTGGTTGCGGCGCCGATGTCCCACCGGAAATCTCCTGTCAAATTGGCTTCCAAGTTCAGTATCTCGGCCCCAGCCAGGCGACAAGCACCGTCATATTCACCATAGGTTGGCGTCAGCAAAAGCGCGGCGCCATCAGCCGACAGGTAAACGCGGGTTAGGAGGTGGAATATCTCCGTGGAGCCGTTGCCGACCAACACCCGGTCCATCGGTAAATCTCGCTCCGGCGTGGAGAGATGGCGGCAGATGGCCTCGCGCAGCTCCAAGCACTCCGGATCGGGATAAGCGCTCAGGTCAACACTCCGCATGGCGTCCCAGACCCCTTCGGGCGGACCGATGGGGCTGATACTAGCGCTGAAATCAAGCAAGTCTTCCCGTCGCAGGCCAAGCGCGCGCAACTCAGAGGGATTGATATTTCCATGCACCGGGCGCCGGTTCACCGGGTTTCCTTGTGGTTGGTTTGGCATTGAATCGGATTGGCCTTTAGAAGATGCTTCCACGAGCGTAGGCTACGGCTAGCGCTATGGCCAGGCCGAAGAGGGCCACAAGGTACATGGACTGGACGGCTCGGGTGATGTCCTTGGGCTCTATCGGCCGATTGGGTTCGCCCAGAGTGTAGCCGATGTCAGGGTCTACCTTTTGAAGTTCCACTCCCAAGGCCCCGGCCATACCGCTCATGGTCCAACCGGCGTTGGGACTTTGGGTCCGGCCGTGGTGCTGCCACATGATGCGCCAAGCTCCGGCTATCCGCTGGCCTGGCAGAATACCGCTGGCGGCCACCAGCAACAATCCAGCCAGCCGTGCCGGAATCAGGTTCACCAAGTCGTCAAGCCGGGCGGAAGCTTTGCCCAAGTGCTCATAGACTCCCCGGTAGCCTATCATACTGTCCAGCGTGTTGATCATGCGATAGGCGAAGGCTCCTGGCAGCCCGAATAGCGCGAAGAACAGCCAGGGCGCCAAGAAGCTGTCGTTGATGTTCTCCGATACCGATTCAACGGTGGCCGCGGTGGCCTGCTCTGCGGTCAGTTCTGACGGGTCACGGCTAACCAACGAAGACATCCGGGCTCGCACTTGCTCCATATCTCCCTGGTCCAAATGGCCTCGGACCAAGGCGGCCTCCCGGTGGAGCATCCGCACCGAAAATGTGGTCTTCAATAGGACAGCGCCTACCAGGATGTAGGCGAGTGAGTTTACATCCTGTAGCCAGAGAGACAGGAAATAGGCCCCCGTACCCCAGATGGCAGGCAGCGTGATCGCGATGGAGAGCCCAGCCAGTAGGCCAAGCAAGTTCTTTTTGGGCGACCACTTCTCAACGAAGGAGATATGCCGCCCCATCCAGACCGTTGGGTGGAAGCGGGCAGGAGGCTCACCCAGTACCAGGTCAATCAGCACGGCCAAAAACAGGACCGCCAAGTCGTCGGTGCCGGAGAAGATCAAAACCGGTCCAGCAGGTCGGGCAGGGGTTCCAGCCATTCATGTTCGACCAGGACCGTGGCAACCAGGATCACGGCCATCTCGATGATTTCGTTGGTCGCACCATAGGTGTCACCGGTCAGGCCGTCCAAGGATTTGACCATTTTCCACCCCATGAACAGGGCCAACGCCGTAGCTCCAAGAAGTAGACCTAGCCCGGCAAACCCGCCCAGGAGTACTGCAGCTGCCAGGGCTGTAAGCCCAGCCACCGTGGTCGAAATCTTGATGCCGCTCCCATGGAACGGCGACCCCAGACCTTGGGCGCGGACGTAGGGAAAGACACCTAATAAGACAACCATTGTCCACCGGGAGAGGGCCGGGAACAGCAACAAAGCCCACTCTTTGCCCGGCTCCGCAACCACGAGCAGGGACAATAACGCCGCGTACTTCAAAAGGAGAACCGTGACACCGCCGACAACTCCGAACGCGCCCACTCTAGAGTCCCGCATGATCTCCAAGCGCCGTTCCGGAGTGAAGCCACCAAAGATGCCGTCACAAACGTCCATGAGACCGTCTAAGTGGAGGGCCCTGGTGATTATGACCATGGTCGCCACCAATAACCCGGCGGTCACAGGCTCAAGGAATAGGCGAGAGGAACCTTCTTCGACCCCGACCAATAGCAGGCCCATGAGCAAGCCGACAGCCGGGTAAAACGCCCTGGAGTTGCTGAGGTTCCGTTGCCCGCGATCCATGTTGTGCGCAACCGGGAAGATGGTGAGAAATGTCACAGCCAGTCGAAGCGGGTTAAGCCAGAAGCCGATCAGGAGGCGGCCTCTTCGCCATCGTCTTCGATCTTCTCCGAGACGCCCGCTTCGGCAAAGGTAGCCATGTCAGAGAGACACTTGGCGGCCGCTTCGACGATGTGCATCGAAAGCGCGGCCCCGGAGCCCTCGCCGAGCCGCATGCCCAGGTCCAACAGGGGTTCGAGGCCCATGTGACTCAGGGAGATGCGGTGGCCTGGTTCGACCGATTGGTGTGATGCGATGAACCGGTTTCCAGCCTCGGGGGCGATGGTGTAAGCGATCAACGCCGCCGCGCCAGATATAAAACCATCTACTATCACTGGCCGGTGCCCGGCTGCTGCGCCCAGGTACACCCCGGCCAATACACCAATCTCAAACCCACCGACCTTCATCAGGATGTCCAAGCCGTCTTTAGCGTCGGGCTTGTTGACCTGAATGGCCCTCTCGACCACCGAGGCTTTGTGAGCCAACCCGGCGTCGTCGAGCCCTGTTCCCCTCCCGGTAGTGATTGCGGCGTCCGCCCCGGCGATCACCGAGGTAATGGCGCTGGACGGCGTCGTGTTGCCGATGCCCATGTCTCCGCAGGCTAACAAGTCAGAACCCGCCGCAATCATTTCCCCGGCGGTCTCGATGCCTATCTCCAGACATCGGATTGCCTGCTCGCGGGACATGGCCGGACCAACGGCGATATTATCGGTTCCCCGTCCGACCTTAACCGAACGTAGAGATGGATGGTCGGGCAGGTCGGCGGCCACTCCGGCGTCCAAAACCACGATATCAGCCCCAGCGTGGTTGGCCAGCGCGTTGATCGCAGCCCCACCGCCCAGGAAGTTCATGACCATGGCTGGAGTGACGTCCTGCGGGTAGGCGCTCACACCCTCGGCCACCACACCGTGGTCGCCGGCGGCGAGGATCACTGTCTTTTTACGAATCTTTGGTGTGGCTTCGCTGAAGATGCCGGCCAGCCGTATGGACAGTTCTTCCAATCGGCCCAGACTGCCCAGTGGCTTGGTCAGTTGGTCCTGTCTGGCCCTGGCGGCATCCATGGCGGCCTCATCCAGGGGCACGATCTCTTCGATTATGCGGTCGATTAGGTCTGAGATTACCATTGAGCCTCTTTCAGTACCGATCTGAATCAGGATGATACCGCGTTAGTTATTCCGATTAAAATTCGATCCCCGGCTGGGCTTTAATCCCTTGCTGATAAGGGTGCTTGATCACATTCATCTCGGTGACCAGGTCAGCGTATTCCACGAGGGCCTCTGGGGCGTTTCTACCAGTGATGATGACGTGCAGCATGTCAGGCCGAGACTTCAGCACCTCAATGACTTCTTCGGTGTCGACCCAACCGTAGTGCATCGGGTAGGTGAACTCATCAAGCACTATCAGGTCATACTCTCCAGACTCGATGACCTTTTTGCAGTCTTCCCAGTGGGCCCGAGCCAGATCGGCGGACTGATCAAGGTCCTTGGAACGCCAGGTAAACCCGTCGCCCATTGCGCGCATTTCCACGCCCATCTTCAGGGCAGCGCGCTGCTCACCGAAGTTGGCTGTGGAGTGTTTGATGAACTGGAGCACAATCACTTTCATGCCCCGGCCCCATGACCTTAACGTCACGCCCAATGCCGCGGTGGTCTTGCCCTTGCCCTTGCCGGTGTTAACTATGACTAGACCCTTATCGATTCGCGGCCCCGTGACTGACTGGGGGCCCGGTTCTGATTCGGTGTTCTGATCTGCCGGTGTATCTGTGCTCATGCTTTATCCTGACCGGGCAAGCCGGTCCAATCTAAGTTGTTGCTGCGGCGCAGGTTTCTACGAATCTGGACGCCAAACCTGACCTGCTGCCCAGGTGTATATGAACGTAAGAGGCCCAAACGCTACCCTTTCGAAACCCGTCAGGCCGGTTGTCTTGGTCTACTACTTTATAGACCGACTCATCAGACTCAGGCTGCTGGGCCAGGGTGGACCAGTGAAATTCGTGGCCCCTCACACGCTGCCCCTTTTGCAACACCGGGCTGTCGGAACACGACTCCACCTCCCGGTAGCCCAGGGTCAGACGGCTCTGGGACATGGCAGACTCTGCCGGTATAACGCCAATCATGGGGTGGGTCACGCCTTCCAAGTCTGACAGGCTCTTACCCAGGTACATCAGGCCGCCACATTCGGCGTAGACAGGAACCCCTTTGTCTACCGCTTGGCGGATGGCCTCGTGCATCAGCTCGTTTTTCGATAGTTGGGTTGCGAACAGTTCCGGGAACCCGCCTCCCAAATAGATCCCGCCCACGCCGGCCGGCAGCTTTTCATCTTCCAAAGGACTGAACGGGGCCAGCTCCGCGCCCCAAGCTGAGAGCAAGTCCAGGGAGTCCTGGTAATAGAAGTTGAAGGCCATGTCTTGGGCCACTGCAATAGTCGTCCGGGCAGGCAGGGTTTTTTCAGGGTAGACACTTGGGGTCGCCGGCGGGGTTTTCGCTGTTTGGGCCAGCTTCAAGATCGCCGGAACATCCATAGTAGATTCGACCTGATTGATCACGCTGTCGTACCACTGGCTGGCAACCGTGCCTTCCACCGTGGGGATCAGTCCCAAATGGCGCTCCGGCTGGATGAACTCGTCTTTCCTGGGCAGGTAGCCTAGCACCGGAAGCCCGGTGGTTCCTTCTATCTGGGGTTTGCAGAACTCCAGGTGGCGGTCGCTACCCACGCCGTTCAGGATCACGCCGGCCACATTGAGGTCCGGGTCGAACTTCTGGAAGCCTAAAACCTCCGCCGCCACGCTGCGAGCGACCTTGGAGGCATCGGCTATCAGGATCACTGGTGCGCCAAGCAACTTCGCCAACTGGGCGGTTGATCCCTCTTCGGTCAGGCTGGAGTGACCGTCGAAAACCCCCATGACACCCTCAACCACCGAGACATCCCGCCCGGCTCCAGCGCGCTGAAACAACTCAAGGACCGTTGCGTGATCGCAGAGCCAGGTGTCCAGGTTGCGGCTGGGCACGCCGCAAGCCAGCTTATGGTAAGAGGGGTCTATGTAATCTGGACCTGCCTTGAATGGCTGAACCTTGAGGCCGCGGCGGGTCAAAGCGCCCATGATTCCGGTGGCGATCGTGGTCTTACCCACGCCGCTCCGTACTCCCGCTATTACAATCGTTGCCGCCATTAGGTATTCGGGCCTCCAAGGTTACTTGAGGCCCATTATAACTGCCGTCGAGTACCAGCGCAGGAAGCGTTGCCTGGTCATTGCCAAGTTAGCTTGACATCGCCTAGCTCAGAGAATATTTTTAGTTCATTCTGAGCCAGCCAACTCACTTACGAGGGACGCGAAACCTGGGTGAAAGGGAGACACCATGCCAAAGCTTTCGGCTCTTAGCGAGATTCAACGAAAAAGCATGTTGATGTGGCCGTGCCTAGAGCACGACGATACACCGTGGGCACCCATGGCCAAGCCGTTGTCTCAGAGTAAATTGGGTCTGGTCACCACTGCCGGATTGCACCTGCGAACTGACAAGCCATTCATCGCGGTCCATGAGGGCGGCGACACGTCGTTCAGGGTCATCCCCCGAAGCGCCAAAGCTGACGAGATTCTTCAGAGCCATACCAGCATCGGCTTTGATCATACCGGCATCTACCGGGATATCAACGTCACATTCCCGATCGACCGTCTCCAAGAGTTGGTTGACCAAAAGAAAATAGGTTCTCTTTCCGACAATTATTACTCGTTCATGGGCGCCTTAAGAGACGTTTCCGATATCGTAGAAAACACCGGCCCCGAGGTCGCGCGAAGGCTCAAAGATGAAGGCGTGGAGGTGGTGCTGCTCACCCCCACTTGACCCGCTTGCTCCCACGCTGTAAGCGTGATTGCGCGCATCATTGAAGAAGCAGGAATCACAACGACGGGCCTGGTCCTAATCGAGGAGCATGCCCAGCGAGTGAAGCCTCCCCGGATGCTGGCGGTGCCCTTCTTTTTTGGCAACGCCTTAGGAGAAGCTGACAATCCGGAATACCAGCACCAGATATTGCAGGCCACCTTTGACCTGCTGGACCGGGATCAAGGCCCGGTCCTCGAGCAACTTCCCGACGACATGGTTCCCGACATTCTGATGCAGGGGTCTGAAACAACCAACGAATCACAAGAAAAGGGCCTGAGCGCCACCGACGAGCTGACGTCTCTGCGAGCTTATTACGAGCAGTGGAGTAGCGCCCACGCCGGGCGAACCGCAGTCGGACTAAGCACCATTCCCCAGCGGCGTTTCCGTGGCATAGTTAGGTTCATTGAAGGCTACATCAGCGGCGAGGAATCGGATATGAAAGATCGCCCCCGGGACTTCACCATCCCCCAGTTCATCCGATACTGTGTCGACGACCTGAAGGCTTTCTACTACGAGGCGAGGATGGCCCAGAGGCCCGACGGAAAAGACCGCGAGATTCATGATTGGTTCTGGTCCGAGACCGCCGTAGGCGCCCTGATAATGGCCCTGGGTCAACGAATGCGCATTGACGAGGATGGAGAGACCCAGGCCGTGGCTTACGGAATCGCCAGATAGCGGCGCATTTCCACCGACAAACCAAGGGGAAAACCGGAGTAAACAATGGTTACCTATAGTTACGACCACATACACCTGCGCAGCAGAGAGCCCATGGATACCGCTAGGTACTTCAATCAGATGTTCGGCGCCGAGATCAAAGAGAGCATCCAGTCTGACGGTCAGTCCAGGGTCGATATCGACATCAATGGGCTGGTTATATTTATCGCCAAGGCTGAAGAATCCACTCCAGCCGGACCCGTTGACCCCTACGTCGGGTTGGACCACTTTGGACTGCGGGTGGAAAACCTGGACGCTGCCGCTGCCGACCTAAAGGCCAAAGGGGCTGAATTCTCCATGGAACCCAAAGACCTGCGCCAGGGACTGCGCATCGCCTTTGTCCGGGCCCCAGGCGACGTCCGAATCGAGTTGCTGGAACGTAGCGACTAGCTACACGCCAAA
>VFHF01000171.1 GCA_009392095.1 SAR202 cluster bacterium | reverse complement strand
ATGAATAATCTTTGCGGCGGCACTGTCACCGTCTGCTCGATCAATTAGCACCGGCAATTAGCTTCGGCGATCAACTCCCCTCCCTACCGGTCGTTCCCAACCCCTCGACCATTGACTAACCGCGCCCAGCGGTTAGAATCTTGCCAACTGTTCAAGTTCCCATCGGCACGACAAAAACAGCAGCAGGGGGAAGTCATGCGCTTAGAGAATAAGGTGGCCTTCGTGAGCGGCGGGGCCCGGGGAATGGGCGCCGCCGAGGCAAAATTGTTTGCTCGGGAGGGCGCCAAGGTCGTAATTGGCGATGTGCTTGACGAAGACGGAAAGCAGACCGAGGCCGAGATCAATGAACTGGGCGGCGAGTGCCTATACATCCATCTGGACGTGACCAGCGAAGAAAGCTGGACTTCTGCGGTGGCCGAGGCCGTAAACAAGTTCGGGAAGCTGGATATCCTGGTCAACAACGCCGGTGTGGTCTCCAGGCTCGGCCTGGAGGACATCACCGTGGCCGAGTGGGACCGGGTGATGGACGTCAACGCCAAAGGCGTGTTCCTTGGCACCAAGGCGGCAATCCCGGAGATGCGCAAGGCTGGAGGCGGCTCCATCGTCAATATTTCCTCCATCTCGGGCATCACCGGTCAGGCCTATGTCGCAGCCGTTTATAACGCGTCTAAAGGTGCGGTGCGAATCTTCACCAAATCGACCGCAATTCAGTACGCCTCTGAGGGCATCCGGGTGAACTCGGTCCACCCCGGCCCCATCGACACCCCGATGACCGCCGAACGGAAAGGCGACCCAGCGGCGCAAGCGGAGTCCAACGCCCGTGTACCATTGGGCCGGAGCGGCGTGCCGGACGATGTCGCCTACGGGGTGCTTTACCTGGCGTCGGACGAGTCGTCCTTCGTAACCGGCAGCGAACTTGTCATAGACGGTGGCTACGTAGCCCAATAGGCGCCGCCGGCACAGCCGGGTTTTGTACTGAGTGGTATATATATTTCGGAGAGATATCTGATGCAAGAAAAGCCGCTTGAGGGGAAGATTGCTATCGTTACTGGGGCAGCCAGTCCTAGAGGTTTAGGCCGGTCCATGACAGAGGCTTTGGTCAGGGCCGGGGCCAGGGTGTCAATGATGGACATCAACCAGCAATGGCTGGACGAGACTTCCAACTACTTGAGGGAGATCGGCGGCGACGATTGCGTAATGGCGCAGGTGGTTGACGTTACCTCCATCGGAGAAGCCGAACGTTCCATTGAACACACCATCCAGGAACTAGGCGGGCTGCACATCCTAGTCAACAACGCTGGCATCGCGCCCCGAAATATGTTGATGGGCGGCGAGACAAAGAACAACTTCTGGGAGGTGCCCGCCGAAGAGTGGGACCGGGTCGTGGCGGTGAACAGCAGCGGCCCTTTTTACATGACCCGGACTGTGGTGCCCCACATGCTGGCCCAGGGATGGGGCCGAATCATCGGCGTCACAACCAGTATGAACACCATGTACCGCGAAGGCGGCGCGCCCTATGGGCCATCCAAAGCAGCCCATGAGGCGTTAGTCGCCATGGCCTCCCGGGAGTTGGAAGGCACCGGAGTCACCGTGAACGTCCTGGTTCCGGGCGGAATGGCGAGCACAGACCTGATTCCCGACGACGCCGCTCACCAACGCGAGAACATGATTGATCCCCAGGTGATGCAAGCGCCGGTGGTCTGGCTGGCTTCAGACGCATCCGACGGCATCAACGGCCAGCGGTTCATCGGCTACTACTGGGACGAAGACCTGCCCTTAGAGGAACGCCTAGAAAAAGCCGCCGCTCCGGCCGCATGGCCTCAACTAGGAGCCCAGGCCATACGCCTCAACCAGTAGCAGCGCCGAAAAAGTCCCTTCTCCATTGACGGGAGAAGGTTAGGTCCGACTAGGTCGAGAGTCTCGACCTAGTCGGGGATGAGCGTACTCCACCGCTATGAACGTCATCCGGCGATCACCAGCCTTCGCACCCAACCAAAGCAAGGTCAACCTGGACCTGTCGGACAACTGGCGTCAGGTCGCCTTGCTGGTGGCCGCCAACATGTTCGTCGGCTGGATGATTGGCATGGAGCGCACCATCCTGTTTGGCCAAAACAGAATTCGGCGTCACTTCCAAAACGGCGGTTGTCTCCTTCATCTCTGCGCTTAGTCTGGCAAAGCCCCGCCCACGGGGGAGGGTTAGGATGGGGGCTATACGCTGTAGAATCACCCACTCTCAAAGAACTAGTATGCGCCCTTCAACTCGCCCCGGCTCCAACTTCAACAACCCGATGGACGGCACAACTTTGAACCGCCGCTTGCCTGCCGCGCCCGGATTGAAGAACGTCAGCCCGCCCCGTTCCTCGTGGAACGCCATGTGGCTATGGCCAAAGACCACCAAATCGGCCCCATGCTTAAGATAAGCCGCCAGGCCGTCCTCATCGCCTTCCTTGGGCACCTTTACGATGTGTGCCAGATAGATTCGGCAGCCGCCTAGCTCAATGGTCTCCACCTCCGGGAACTCCGACTCCGGGCCTTCACGGTCGTTGTTGCCCCGAACCGCCGTAACCGGCGCGATCTTAGACAACTGCTCGATTATCTGGCCCGTGCCTATGTCGCCCGCATGCAGGATGTGCTCTGCCCCATCAAGCAGCGGGGGAACACGTGGGTCATAGAAGCCGTGGGTGTCGGATACAACTCCGATCAACATGACGCCCTCGAATCTGGTTTGAGTCTCCCAAAGTGTGGACTGAAAACGGAAGCGCTAACACTATAAAACAAACGCCGATTGTATCGGTGGGGTATATTAATGCCATGCCAGAAGCGCCTGATCTGGAAGTCATCAAAGATTATCTGAACGCCAACCTCAAGCGCACGCGCGTCGAGTCCTGCAAGGTCCTGCGGCCCACGGTGGTGCGGTCATTGGCGCCTGAAGTCGCAAAAGACCTTCCCGGCAGGACCTTATTGGACGCCCAGCGGAGGGGCAAGTTCCTGACCCTTCGGTTCTCTGGCGGACGCAGCCTAGTGATCAACCCCATGCTCACCGGTGTTCTCCAGCATTGCCAGGCGAGCGTCAGGGTCCAGAAGAAGACCTGCGTCACGATGGGCGTCGGCGGCGATATGGACCTGCGCTACTTAGACGACCGGCAGATGGGTAAGGTCTACTGGATCGACAACGGAGAAGACGGTGGTGACGCCCAGGACGGCTTGGTCCCTCAATATATGGGGCTCGGTCCGGACGTTCTATCCGGAATCACCTTTGAGGAGTTCCAAACCCGGCTGAAGAAATTCAACGGCGAGATCAAGGGTGTCCTAACCCGCGGGTCGTTCATATCCGGCATCGGCAACGCCTACTCGGACGAGATCCTATTCGCCGCCGGAATATCGCCCTTCAAGAAGTGCCGGGCGCTGAAACCAGACGAACTTCAAACCCTTCACACGCAGTGCCGCCGAGTGCTGGAAGAAGCCACCGAAACCCTCAGAGAGCGCATGGGCGGCGACATCCACAAGACAGTGCGCGACTTCTTAGCCGTTCACAACAAGGGCGGCCAGCCCTGCCCCAAGTGTGGCGGAAACATCACCCAGTTAACCGCCAACCAACGCATCACCAGCTACTGCCGCCACTGCCAGCCGGGCCTGCTGATCCGTAACTAGCCGGTCAAGCTCCCATGCTCCACCAACATAACGCCGCCCGCTTTTAGCGAGCGACTCTGCCCCAGTCGCGATCGAATTCAACCGGATTCCCAAAATTTAAGATGGACGGAATCACTGGCTTCATCATCTTAACGCTCTCTCATCTTAAAACTTGCCCGGCGTGGCTGGCAGAATTTTAGCCTGCTGTTGCGCTCGGGAGGCCCAACCAGCGACCCCCAAGCAGCTACCACCGCAACGGCCTACCAGCCCTGCTCACTGGGAAATAACTGCGGGTCGCCGGGACCACCTTTTTTTTATAATCGGTATTTTCTAATAAAGTGCCTAACGAAAATGCTGCCCTAGTCTCGAATCATGTGATATGGAGTATTGACATTGACCCTCATAGATTTTTAGAATGTGAGCATATCCCGAACAACTTTGGTTACCCTGTAGTTAGCCGAGGGTTTGCCACCACAGTTTCCCGAAGAGCGAAGGATATTCGCAGCCCTTCAGCCAGCGGGAAATCCAGATATAGAAAACAACGTATTTAGAATGAATTTTAATAATTCTATTCACCGTGGAGGAGGAATCGATGCCTGACCAAGAGATTTCCTTGATGGCCCACCTTCTGCGCCGCGCCGGTTACGGGGCGAGCCGCGATGAGATTGAGGCCAGAGCGGCCCAGGGCTACGACAACGTCGTTGCAGAGCTATTAAACCCCGGAGACGATCCTGGGATTGACGAAGACTTGATGTACCGGGCCTATCCTTCCTATTTCGACAAGGCCGCCATCGAGACCGGGCAGACCGAATGGGTCTACCGGATGATCAACAACAAGTACCAGCTCAAAGAGAAGATGTCCCTCTTCTGGCACACGATCCTCTGCGCTGGCGACAACAAGGTGGACAACGCCCGGACTACGGCAATCCAGATCGACAAGTTCCGGGACTACGGCATGGGCAACTTCAAAGACCTGCTCATGATGCTCTCCACCGATCCAGCCATGCTCTATTACCTGGACAACATCGAGAGCCACAAGACGGCCGTCAACGAGAACTACGGCCGGGAGCTTTTGGAGCTGTTCTCCATCGGCGTGGGCATGGACAACGATTTCAATTACACCGAGGACGACGTAAAGGCCTGCGCCCGTGCCTTCACCGGCTGGAACCTGGCCCCAACGATTCCCGTCTTCCCTTACGGCCGCACACCATTCGAATTCCGCTTTGACCCGGCCGACCATGATTTTGGCGAGAAGACTTTCCTCGGAGAGACCGGTAACTGGGATGGCGGCGACATTGTAGACATCATCTGCAAGCAACCGGCCACCGCACGGTTCGTAGCCCGCAAACTCTACGACTTCTTTGTAGCCGACGAGCCTCCGGTACCTTCTTGGCGCTTGACCGAACCTCGAGACATGGACGCCATCAAACAACTGGAGAAGGCCTATTTCGACTCCGGTTACGAGATCACAGCCATGTTGACGGTCTTGTTCAACTCTAAGTTCTTCAAAGACGAGGCGGTCCGGTTCGCCAAGGTCAAGAGCCCTGCTGACGTGGTCATCGGCACCATGCGCATGGTGGGCGACCACTTGGAGCCCAAGCCCGGCCTGTTCTTCGTGGCCATGGAGCCCAAATACATGGGACTGGATCTGATGAACCCCCCGACGGTTGAAGGTTGGCACATGGGCCGCGAGTGGATTAACAGCGGCAGCCTCATCGACCGAATCAACTTCGCATCATCCATGCTGGGCAACACTGAGCTGCCCGGCGTCAAAGACATAATCAACCGGCTGATGGCGCTGGGCGACGTCCCTAGCTCTCAGCAGTTCTTGGACGGTTGCCTGGATCTCCTCGGCCCCATGGACCTGGCTGAAGAGACCCGGAGCCAATTAACGGACCATCTGGATTCAGGCGGAGATTTGAACCATGGCTCCGACGCTGAGAAAGGTGAGTTTTCCCGCCGGGCGGGAGAAACCCTGCAGATGATTGCAACAACCACTGAGTTCCAGTTCGGCTAGGAACTCATCAAAAAACTGGCCAACTAGATGGATACTGAAAAAATCCTGAGTAATCCGACTCATAGGCGGAGGAACTAAAATGGTATCAACGGTAAAAGACCCCGTCCTGGCAGTTATATCGCTGTCCGGTGGAAACGATGGCATGAACACGGTTATCCCTTTCACCAATCCCCACTACCGGGATTACCGCGCGTCTCTGGGCATACCAGAGGATCAGATCATACCCATCAGCGACCAACTGGGACTTCACCCAGCCATGGCCCCCTTGAAGAAGTACTGGGATGAGGGCCATCTGGCAATCATCCAGGGCATTGGCTACCCCAACGGCAGCCTGTCCCACTTCCGGTCCATGGACATTTGGGCTACCTGCGAACCAGAAGAGATCGGTGTTACCGGCTGGCTGGGCAGTGTCATCCAGGACGTTGACCCTAAGGGCGAGAACGTCCTCACCGGTGTCAACTTTGGACGCGGCCTGCCACGTTCCCTGGCCAAAGAGGGCGTGCCCGTGGCCTCGGTGGGTGACTTGAGCAGCTACGGCCTGTTGACCGAGATCGGCGCTGAAGCCCAGCGAACTGAGGCTCTGGACCTCTTCGGCCGCATGTACGCTCCGGCCATCGGCCAGGGCGCGGTGGACGACTACATCCGCCGCACAGGCATCGAAGCCCTGCAGGGCGCCGACATCCTGAGCACGGCTCCCGGCCTGTACAAGTCAGAAGTTGAGTACCCCAGCAGCGCCATGGGCGGATATCTCCGCGACATGGCCCAGGTGCACAATGCAGACTTTGGCACCCGGGTGCTGTTCACCACTGCCCCGTACAACATCTTCGACACCCACGCCAACCAGGCGGTGGGGCATGCCAATCTGTTACAGGACGTGACTGTCAGCATCGATTCTTTCATGACTGACATCCGGAACCTGGGCAAGAGCGACAACGTCACATTGTTCTTCTACTCCGAGTTCGGACGGCGGGCCATGGACAATGGCTCTGGCACCGACCACGGCACCGGCGGAGTGGCCTTCGTCATGGGCGACCACGTCAAGGGCGGCCTCTACGGTGAGTACCCATCCCTGGAGCCCGGCAAGTTGGAGGACGGCGGCAATCTGCAACACAACGTAGACTTCCGCTCGGCCTATACAACGTTGCTGGACGGATGGATGGGCCTCGACGCCAAGGCGATTGTCGGCGGCAACTTCGAAGCGATCCCCTTCCTATAGAAATCAGTCGGTAAAGAGCAGCTAAATTTAGCAGATCAGCCTCTGCGCCGAAGTGACCGCTGCGGCGCAGAGTCTCTAAACCTTGAGGAGAATAGCTATGGCTAGTGTATTCCTTGGAATAAACGACCGGACGTTCACCTACAGTTTCACGGCTGGACGCTCCGAGTTCCAGGGCACCGGGTTCCGCAACCCGATGGACTTTGCCCTGGGCCCCGACGACCTGGTCTACATCGTGAACCGTTCCTATGAGTCCCGGTCGGACGGCACCCGCATCAACCTGTTCCGCATCGGCGAGGACAAAGAAGAGTACATCACCGAGTTCGGCGGATACGGTGAGGAGCCCGGTCAGTTTATCTGGCCCATGGCCATCGCCCTGGACAAAGACACCAATGTCTACGTCACAGATGAATGGACCAACCGGATCACCATCTTCAACAAAGACGGCGAGTACAAGAGCCACTGGGGCGCCCACGGCTCCGGCGACGGCGAATTAGACCGCCCCGCCGGTATCACCATCGGCCCAGACGGTACCGTATACGTCGTGGATAGCCGCAACAACCGGGTCCAGAAGTTCTCGCTGGACGGCAAATTCCTGGGCAAGTTTGGCACCGCCGGCTCCGACGATGGCGAATTCAACCTGCCCTGGGGCATCTGCCTGGACAAGGACGGGAACATCTTCGTGGCCGACTGGCGCAACGACCGCGTCCAGTCCTTCACCAATGACGGCAAGTGGCTGGCCACCTTCGGCAAGCCGGGCACCGGTGGCGATTGCAGCATCGCCCGAGACCAGGGAGGCATGGTGTATGTCGATGTTCCCGTCGGCCATTTCAACCGCCCGACCGGCGTTTGCGTCGACAACGACGGCGACATCTACATCGCAGATTGGCTGAACAACCGGGTCCAGGTGCTGACGTCCGACGGCCGTTTCCTCACCGAGTTCACCGGCGACGCAACGCTCTCCAGCCTGGGCGTCGACAAGATCAAGTCCAATCCAGACATGGTCCGCCAGCGCAACGGCGTGCGGGACTACACCCCAGAGAAGGTACTCTGGGCGCCCTGCGCGGTGCGCGTCGACCACCGGGGCCGCGTATTGATTGCAGACACCTCCCGGCACCGGTTCCAGGTCTACCAGAAGAATGCGGAGCCAATACTGGTTTAATCAACAAGCCGCCGGCAATGCCGGTTTAACTGGAAGCTCTCTGGCGCTCGGGGTCACTTCCCAAGCGCCAGTTTTATGTCTGATCAAATCCACTCGAGAAGCACCGTGACCCAGGGCAACAAACAGCAACTACCAACTCAGCAGGTATTCGACCCACAGGCGGCCGTCTAGAACAGTATGGCTGATAAGGAAAATAACTCATTTTCTGGAAGCCTCGATTTATACTGATATCTGCAATATTCAATGGTTGAGTTTTTGAATACCTCACGGGAATCTGATATCACGCGAACAGTGGTAGATGTCCTAAACGGAAAAATAGGTAATCTCGAATTTGCTGATCGATCACTGACCGAGCGTATCTCGGGTTCGGGGTTACCAAGCTACCAGACACGCACCGTCTGACCCAACTCCTTTGTATGTAATCCGTAGGCCTAATCAGGATTCCCGGACGTTCTAATCAGCCCAAGTTCACAATTGAACCGCCTTCCCCTAGTATTGCCATGGTGTTCGGGCGAATAATCGGAAGCGTGATTTTATTTAACCGATTTGCGCTCTTCAGCGGACTCGGGGCGAGCGAGCGCTTGAGCCCTAACCCTTCCACCCCTCCAAACTAAATGCCATGTCCCAGAACCTGTGCTCCAAACGAACGCTCGTTTGGTAGGCCTGACACATGGCAGCCAGTTCGGCTGGGCTTGACTCATCTCCGATTCGATCAGCCATCTCCCGAATGTGGTGCGCCAATGCCGAAAATTCATCCGATGTGTACATCTCGATCCATTTGGTGTAGAGGGGTGCGTTTTGGGGCAGGCCTTGTCGTCTCAGGTGGTCTGCGATCTCCCAGTAGCCCCATTGGCAGGGCAACAACGACGCCAACAGCTCCCCGAAACTTCCCTGGTAGGCGGTCTCGAGTAGAAAATTGGTATAGGCCACGTTGCTCGGAGCCCCAACGGTGGCCTCCAGTTCTTCAGCGCTGATGTCGAATTCTCGGCAATAATCGCGATGGAGCGCCATCTCAACATTCAAAGTCTCGTCCAACAAGCCAGCGAACCAAGACATGTCATCCAGCATTGGAGCCTTTGCCGACGCCAAGGCCAGCGCCCGGCTGTAGTCGATAAGGTAAACGTAGTCTTGGGTAACGTAGTGCTTGAACTTCTCCACCGGCAGGGTCCCATCGCCCACACCAGTTACGAATTGGTGGGCCAATATGGCAGCCCTCTCGGATTGAGTCCGCGCCTCGATGTCAGCTATAAATCCCATTAACCTCCCAATTTATTCGCCGAAATATTCGATTCAAATTGCTCAAAACTGCCTGGATTTGTTGTGAAAAGAAGGATATATTTTTCCAGTCGCAGATTGGTCTGCTTTCCCTCTAAGCACTATCCCAGTGGAATCGATTCTAGGAGGGGTGCAGCTAGCAGTCAATTTTCGGCAGAAATTGCCTAGGGCCCGGTCGCAGACCGGTCCCACTTCCCCCTCAGACAGGGCATGCCGTATAATTAATATGGCCTCTTTTACTGAGGCCATATCCTGATTCCGATTGCACATGTCCATCGGAGAACTCAACGGAAGTGACCAACAATGGAAGTAGTTTTCACCCAAGACGTTCCCAATAAGGCCAGGGCGGGCGAGGTCCGCCGGGTGCCCGATGGATACGCACGCAACTATCTTTTGCCCCAGGGCTTGGCGGAGATCGCCACCCCTGAGGTGATGAAACGGCTGCACAAGATCACCGCTGTCGGAGATGAGGTCCGCGTTCGCGAGACCGCCGTCATGGAAGAACTGGCCAGCGGATTGGACGATGTTTCCATAACCCTCACAGCCAGAATCACCCCCACCGGCCGTTATTACGGCGCCATCACCAGCACCCATATAGCCATGGAACTGGCCGAGAAAGTAGGCCGGGAAGTGGAGCGCCGCTGGGTTGAGATAGCCGAGCCGATACGCGAGCCCGGCGAGTACGATGTGACGCTCCGGTTCTCGACCGAAGTCACGGCTACCATTCACGTCAATGCAGAGGTGGAAGAATAGGGCGATGTACGCCGAGAAGCTTTTACCCCATGACTTAGAGGCGGAGGAGGCGGTTGTAGGGTCGGTCTTGATCGATGGGGACTGCTTCTCCCGCGTCGCGCCTTACATCAAGGCAGATGATTTCTACCGCGAGAGGAATCAACTCTGCTTTGCCGCCTGCGAAGCCCTCTTTCAGCGGGATGAGGCGATCGACCAAGTCACGCTGGCCAGGGAACTGAGCCGCGCCAGCCAATTAGAAACAGTGGGCGGCATGGCTTACCTCAGCCACCTTATCTCGGTCACACCTACCTCGGCCCACTCAGAACACTACGCCAACGTGGTCGCCCGCACCGCCACCATGCGGAAGCTCATAGACGTTGCTTCCCGCATCTCGGCTATGGGCTACCAGGACACCGACGATGTGGACGCCACTCTCCGCCAAGCTGAGGACGCGCTGTTCACCATCCGCGGCCCCGACTCTCAGCGCGGCTTCATCCCACTCCGCCAGATTTTTGACCAATATCTGGAAGACCAGGCCGCATTTGCTGACCCTATAGCCGATAACACCGGTCCCGTAATGACTGGCTACTCCGAACTAGACGAACTGTTGGGCGGGATTCAGCGGTCAGACCTCGTGATTCTTGGCGCTCGCCCTTCGTTGGGCAAGAGCACTTTGGCTTTAAATGTCTGTGTCAACGCAGCCAAGAACGGCTCGTCGGTAGGCATTTTCAGTTTGGAGATGAGCCGGGACCAATTGGCGATGCGCATCCTATCCGCTGAAGCAGAGATAGATTCCCATCGGCTGCGTCTCAACTTGGTCACTGAAGCTCAAGAACAGCGGATCACCGATGCCATCGGCCGGCTGTCCGACCTGCCACTCTATATCGACGACACCCCCTTTCAGAGCATGATCGAGATGCGGAGCAAGTCCCGCCGCCTGTCCTTGGAGCACGGACTGGACCTGCTGGTGGTCGACTACCTACAGCTCATACAAGGCAGGAGCGGCCGAAACGATAACCGGGTCCAAGAGATCAGCGAAATTTCCAGATCTCTAAAAATCTTGGCTAGAGACCTGGATATTGCCCTTGTAACCTGTTCTCAACTGAGCCGTGGCGTGGAACAACGTCCCAGCCATCGGCCAATGCTATCTGATCTGCGGGACAGTGGAAGCATCGAGCAGGACGCCGATGTGGTGATGTTCCTCCACCGGGAGGACCTCTATTTAGACGAAGAAAGCTGGACTCAACAAAATCCCGGACGTTCCTATCCAAGAAACATCGCCGACCTGATCGTCTCTAAGCACCGAAATGGACCTACAGGTGAAATTTCACTGTTCTTCCGCGATAACTGGGTTCGGTTCGATTCATTATCCAGAGTGGACGACTTCTAACGATGGCGCCTCCCGGGGCTTTCTCCGGCTTCACTGGGAAAACGCTCTACACCCCGGTGCCCAACCCGGTGTTCGGACCCATCCTGGAGCAGATTCAGGACCTGGCCGAACTCAAAGTAACCCTGCGCGGGCTGTGGCTGTTCCATCGCAAACGCGGCGCCCTCAGAACGGTGCCATTAGACGAATTTCTGGCCGACCGCTCGCTCATAAAAGGCCTCAGATCCGATGGCAATGAATCATCCGAAGAAGCTATACGTCAAGGCCTGCGGCAGGCCGTGAACCGGGGGACATTCCTAACCCATCAATTGGAGGGAACAGGCACGGTGTTCCTGCTGAACACCGAGGCTGACCGCAGGGCCATCGCCCGCCTGAATGCCGGCGAAGCCGGATTTAAGATTGACGGAACAGCGCCGGAATTTGGCCCGGCGCAACCCGAAGTAACGCCGGAGGAAGAGCGACCCAACATATTCGCGCTCTTCGAAGACAACATCGGATCACTGTCGCCGTTGTTAGCCGAGGAATTGAAAGAAGCCGAGCAACGCTACCCTGCGGTGTGGCTTCATGAGGCGTTCCGAATCGCAGTGGCGGAGAACAAACGCAGTTGGCGTTACGTGGTCGGCATCTTGAGGCGTTGGACCGCCGAGGGTAGAGAGAACAAGGGGGGAGCAGAGAGGGGGAACGATGGAAAGCCTGGGCGACATACTGAGAAGGATAACCGCGAGAAATATCTCGACGACTACCAACGGCGCTGGGGTAAGCCTCCCAGAAAGCGAGCCGGCCGGTGACGTTTGTTCACGTTGTAACGGCAGCGGCTGGGTCACCCGCCGCGTCCACATAGGCCATCCTGAGTTCGGTCAGGCGATTCCCTGCTATTGCCAGGAGACTCAGGACGCCGACACCCGCACTGCGGCATTACGCCGATATAGCAATCTGGGGGCTCTCGGCCGAATAACATTC
>VFHF01000170.1 GCA_009392095.1 SAR202 cluster bacterium | reverse complement strand
TGGTGGTGAACCGAATCAACGACCGGATCTTCCGCCACGCGATGATTGCCGTAATCGTGGTTGCCGGGAGCGCGACGCTGGTCCGGGAGTTTAGCGGCGTTTAAGTTAAATTCGGCCGTTTCTGTCTGTTCCGGAATAACGAAAGGGGCTCTGCCGATTAATTTCGGCAGAGCCCACTCAGGTGTGAACCAGGTCTGAACTAATTATTCAGGTCGTGGAATGCTGCCAGCGCGGCGGTGATACCGTCTCCCACTGCTGCGCCGAGTTGGCGCGTGGATTCGGCTCGGGCGTCGCCGCAGGCGTAGACCATCGGGATTGTCGTCCTCATGTTGATATCGGTGCAGACGTGACCTCCAGAGTCCAGCTCCAATATATCCGATAGGTACTCTGTGTTGGGGTGGAATCCCACGTAAATGAACGCTGCCGCCATGGGGTACTCGTAGAGTTTGTCAGTCTTGAGGTCTTTGACCAGGGCGCGGTCCAACGTCATATCTCCTCTGAATTCTTCTACCACGTGGCTCCAGAGGAACTTAACTTTGTCGTTGTTGAAAGCCCGCTCCTGAAGGACCTTGGTGGCCCGGAGTTCGTCCCGCCGGTGAATGAAGGTCACCGAGTTGACGATCCCGCTCAAATAATGGCCTTCGTCCAAGGCGGAGTCGCCGCCGCCCACCACCACCACATCTTGTCCCCGAAAGAAATTTCCGTCGCAGACAGCGCAGTAGGACACGCCGCGTCCTGCCAATGCATCCTCACCGGCGACGCCAAGCTTGTTGTGGGACCCGCCGGTGGCGATGATCACGGCCTTGGCTGTGAATTCCCGGTCGTCGGTATGAATCGTTTTGACTGGCTGTTCGATGTTTTCGATGCCAATCACTTCGGTGTACTCGGTTTCAGCGCCGAAGCGGGCGGTCTGCTGTTCCATCATGGTGGCCAATTCCTGGCCTTTGACACCTTCTGGAAATCCAGGGTAATTCTCAATGTCGTCAGTGATCAATAGCTGGCCACCTGGGCCCAACTGCTCTAGAAGCAACGTTTTTAACATCGCCCTGGTCGTGTAGAGGCCAGCGGCCAAACCCGCGGCCCCGGCACCCAGAATTATGACATCGTAGTCTGTTTCCATTTCTGCCGTGTTTTCTCCTATATGTTTATCGCGGTGATCTGACCGGCCCTAGCTGACCGAAGGCACGCGGCCAGTGGGACCCATGGACTCTTTGAAATAGTCCACGGTCATTCGAAGTCCTTCTTCTAAACTAACTCTGGGTGACCAGCCGATCTCCTGGGCCGCCCGCGAAGAGTCCAAAGCGATCCGGTAAACTTCGCCGGACCTCTGGGGCGCATGCAGCGGGTCCCATTTATATCCTGTGATGCGCTGGAGTAACTCAAAGATTCTATTGACGCTCGTAGCTTCTCCGGAGGCGATATTCATGGCTTTTCCGTCGCCCCGGTCAATGGCTGCCAGGTTGGCGTCGATGACGTCGAACACCGAGATGAAGTCTCGTTCCTGGGCGCCGTCACCGAAGATCGAAGGCTGTTTCCCTTCGAGCATGGCCTGGCTGAAGATGGCCACAACCCCCGCTTCTCCGTGGGGGTCTTGTCTTGGACCGAAAACGTTCCCATAACGCAAGGAGGTGTAGCGCAACCGGTAGAGTCGATAGTAAAAGTTCAGGTATTGTTCCGCCACCCACTTGGACATGCCGTAGGGTGCGACCGGCGCCAATGGGGCATCGTCGGCGACGGGTATATTATCGGGGTCGCCGTACAGCGCTCCGCCGGTGCAGGAGTAGATGATCTTCTCGACACCGACCCGGCGTGAGGCTTCCAACAGGCGCAAAGTTCCCAGTACGTTGGAGTTGGCGTCACCGATGGGGTCTTTGGTTGACTGGGTCACGCTGGTCTGGGCTGCCATGTGAAACACCAGGTCGGGCTGCTCTTTCTGGATTATATCGCCCATGGCTGGCTGGGTGATATCGGTGTGGTGGAACACGGCTGCGGAGTCGAGGTTCTTGATCTTGCCTGTGCTGAGGTCGTCCATCACAACGACTTTGTAATCCAATTCGAGCAGGCGGTCCACCATATGGGAGCCGATGAAACCCGCGCCGCCGGTGACCAGGACTTTTTTCCCGTCTGCCATCCATACCTCTTAGGGCTCTAAAAAGGGGTTGTCGGCCCTATCTAAATCTAATCCCAGATGCGAGATACGCCACGTTAGTATCATAGACCCCTGGAGTTGGCAGTTCAACGCCGCATCCGCTGCCGGGCTGGTTTTTCGATGGAGTGCCGTTGGATTCTGTGGTACAGTTTTTGCGCCTGTAAGCAGGCACGAGTAAAAAGACGAAAACATAAACCAGCTTGAGGAGGTTGGCACATGGCCGATCAGATAGGATTCATCGGACTGGGAATCATGGGAAAGCCCATGGCCCGCAACCTGCTCAAGGCGGGATATTCCCTGACTGTCTACGACATCGTTGGGAGCAACCAGGAAGAGGTGGTTACCGATGGCGCCACCGCTGCATCATCCAGTAAAGAAGTGGCCGCAGCCAGTGACACCATCATCACCATGCTTCCAGACTCGGCGGACTCGGAGAAGGTCATCCTGGGCCCCGATGGGGTGTTGGAAGGGGCTAAGAGCGGCGCAGTAATCATCGATATGAGTTCCATCGCGCCATTGGTCTCACAACGCATCGCCGCCGCCTGCGCCCAGAAGGGCGTGGAGATGTTAGACGCCCCGGTTAGCGGTGGCGAACCAGGCGCAGTGGCCGGGACTTTGGCCGTCATGGTGGGCGGCAAACAATCCATCTTCGACAAGAGCTTGGACCTGATGCAGGTCATGGGCGGGAACGTGGTGCTCACGGGCGACATCGGTGCGGGCGGAGTGACCAAGCTGGCCAACCAGATCATCGTCGCCGCAAACATCGAGGCGCTGAGCGAGGCGCTGGTTCTCTCCCAGAAGGCCGGCGTAGACCCGGAGAAGGTGTTCAACGCCATCAGGGGTGGTCTAGCCGGCAGCGCAGTCATGGAGGCCAAAGCGCCCATGATGCTGAGCAGGAACTTCCAGGCAGGATTCCGTATCCGCCTGCATCAGAAAGACCTCAGGAACGTGATGCAAACGGCTCAGGAGTTGAACATCCCGCTGCCCGTGACATCACTTTTGCAGCAGATGCTGGGCGCTCTAGTAAACGACGGGGAACAGGAGTCCGACCACTCGGCGATCCTGAAGTTCGTTGAGGGCCTGGCCAAGGTGGAGGTGAAGTCCACCGGCTAGTTGATTGCTTGATCTTACCTGAACTGAAGGACCGCTTCGCAAATATCACCGTGAGTGAAGCGACGGGTCTGCCAAGTTGATGATTGGAAGATTTTTCCCCGACGCCTCCAGAGTGCTGACCAATCTTGGGGAAGGGAAAGCCCCTTCCCTAGTGTGAATTTCCAAGGCCAGATAAGAATCAGGGGCCTTTTGTGACCTCGATGCCCAGTATCACTATCGGAGTTATCGGCACATTCCCGGGCCCGGTCTGGGCTAGCGAGATCGCGTCCGCCACTTCCTGCCCTTGGGTAATCTGCCCGAAGATCGTGTGCGCATTGTTCAAGTGAGGAGTCGGCGCGGTGGTCACGAAGAACTGGCTGCCGTTGGTGGCGGGGCCTGAATTGGCCATTGCCAGCCTCCCTGGTTGGTCGAACGCAAGCGTGGACGAGAATTCATCTTGGAACTGGTAGCCGGGACCGCCGGTACCCTGGCCAAACGGGTCTCCGCCTTGAATCATGAACGAGGGGATGACGCGGTGGAAGACCACACCGTCATAGAACCCGTCTTTGGCTAAGAAGATGAAGTTGTTGACCGTGACTGGGGCCTGCGCCGGGAACAACTCGATCTCCATGTTCCCTAGGCTAGTGCGAACCACGGCGCTGTACGGCGCTGCCGGGTCGATAGTTACGGTTGGCACGTTGGAATATTGAGCGACCTTTGCGCCACCAACATCGATGAACCGTTTGGCCGGTTCTGAAGCCAACGCCGTTGCGCCGGGCGGCGGCAGGGTTGGCGCCACTGTTGGGGCAGCGGCTTCAGTCGGTTCGGCGGGCGGGATTGGTGTTTCCAACACGCAGGCGGCCAATGGTATTGCAGCAGCAAATATAGCGAGAAGAAATTTTAGTTTCATACCCGAAAGGATAACATAGCTCCATCGGCTGATTTAGGTCGGTCAACGCCGGTTGATCAGCCGTCGGGATTCTATGATCTTTTGGCCGTGCGGGTGGCTAAAAATCTGACCACTCCCTTGACAGTGATGGGGTTGTTCTCGCCCCTGTGGCCAAGGGTGGGCAGGTCCCCGTGGCGGATCTCTCCGGTTGTGGCGACGGCCGATTCGTTGGCCGCAGTCAGGCCCCATATATGCTTCTCCAGTGAGTCGCCGGCACGGTCGACGACTGCGGCTGCGCGCCGGCGTTTTCGACGTCGCTACGAGTGATGTTGGGGTCGGATTCCTTAGTGATCAAAACCGCCTTTTCCATCCCAAAATACTCGATCTCAGTGGTGTGGGACATCAGTTGGACGACGATCCACTCGTCTCGAGCCGGCGCCTGGCGTATCTTCGGCTCCGTGATGCCGTCGATCGAGTCCATCACTACCTGTCGAGCCGACCGGAGCATCTGCTTAAGGATCGGTATATGGTCTTGATTTGTGGCCATGATTGGTTCCTAGTTTGCGGTTGGGAATATTTTGGGAGAAGTTGCGCTTAGCGCTAGTAAGGCCCGTTGCTATTCAGGTCGTCGTCATCGTCCCACAGGTCCGGGTCTTCCCAGGGCTGTAAGCCATCCTTCGGGTAGCGCTCTGGACGGAGTTTGGAAGCCACGTACTGGATGGACACCGCTCCCAGGACAAACAAAATCAGCCCGCCCAGAAGCCAGCTATTGAACAACAGAATAGGTGACGGGCGTTCCGGGTCCGGAGTCAACCGCCCTGGAGATGATGGCTCGGCCGTCCGTTTGGTGGCGATCTCTCCCGCCCAACGGGCGTCCAGTCCATCGATGTCGAACCCATATACGCGGGTCAAAGCGATGTCCATTGTGCTGCCTTGCCCTAGTTCGGTGATGAGCCGCTGAAATTGAGTCTCGCCGAACCGGTCCATCATGAATGCCACCACGCTCAACGACTTCTGATAAAAAGTGCCGATGCTATGTGGGGTGCCGGTAACGGTATTCATGACGCGGAGTGGGTTTGTGCGTGAGTTCAGGCTCTCGCCGCTGAAAATTTTCACTGAAGGGTCCATATAGCTGGCGAAACCCTCGTCCAGCCAGGCAGGTGTCGGCAGAGCGTTATCGCCCATCGCCTGGCCCAACAGCAGATGAGCCGACTCGTGGACGATCAGTCCGCGTTCCATCCCCAGCCCAAGGAAAATGCTTCGCTCAGGAAAGGCGAATCCCTGGAACGTTTGTTGCTCAGTGGTGGTGCGGCTCTGCCGGGGGAAGGCGTCCAGGGTATGGGAGCGCTTGCTGTAGATTACGCCTTTTATCTCATCAGCCTGTTCGATTTGGAGTACATCTTGCAGGCGCGCCAGGTCAGATTCTAGCTTTTTGGCTACCGACCTCACTACTGCCTCCGACTGGTCGTAATAGCGGAGGGTGAGCGGACCCACCTTGACCTCGTCCCAATCGAACCGGGTGTCTTCGTATTCCACCAAGGCGAGTTCAGTTTGCAGCACGTTACCCTGGGCGTCGGTAATCTCGTAGTAATACTCAACCTCCGTGCCTGGTGGCAGGTAGGTTGAGACTTCACCTGTGAGGTTCAGGGTGGCGGTGATCCGGTTGGCGGGCACGAAATCGGGGTAGGCATAGGTCCAAATGCGGCTGCCAACGGTGTGGTAGTAAAGGCGCACGTCAACGATGCCGGCATCTCCTTCGGCCGTCACGGACAGGTCCATATTGCCGGGAAAATTCACGCTTTCATCGGTTGATACAATTTCGATGTCCCCTCCGGCCGCGGACACGGAGGATGCAGTCGACGAGGCAACGAGAAATACCACGGATAGCAGGAGGAACAAAGCGCGTCTTGCGGTTATCCGCGAGTAGATTAAGGATTTTGTTGGGGGGAGCAAATCCACTTGGCTCTAGAGGATTGTATTTGACGGCCTCGGTTTCGGACCGGCCTAGTAAATTATATGTCGAATACCCGCTAATGGCTTTCGCGCAGCCACCATTCGCCGTTGATCGGGTGTTAATCGACCGCCTGTTCCATCTCCAACAACGACTTTTTCCTCTCCAGCCCCCAGGCGTAACCGCCCAGCCCGCCGTCCTTGCGGAGGACCCGGTGGCAAGGTATGACGAGGGCCACCGGATTGGCCCCACAGGCCGTGCCTACTGCTCGGGAAGCGCTTTCTTTGTCTAGGGTTTGGGCCACCTGTTGGTAGGTGCGCGTCTCGCCGTACGGGATCGTCCTGAGCATCTGCCACACCTGGTGCTGGAATGCCGTGGCTCGGATGTCCAAGGGTAGGTCCAGGCCGTTTTTCTCTCCGTCCAGGTAGGACAGGATCTCTGCGGCCCAGATCGCCAGGTTCCCTCCGTCCAGTTGGTGGTTGGCCGACGGAAATTCGGCCATGAGATGGTCTTCCAGCGCCAGGTCGGAGCTGCCTAGCTTCACGGAGCAAACGCCTTTGTCGGTGGCCGCCACCAAGAGCCGTCCCAGAGGCGATTTCACCACTGTATGATAGATGTTCATACCCTTTCCTCGTCGCCGGGACTCATGACCATCTGTTCTTTTGAGGTCTCATACAACCTGCTGGACGAGCCACATTCTGCTTCATAGGGGGCCGTTGAGATGTCCTGGCCGTCTTTGATCATCGCCTTGAAACGGTTCAGGCGCCAGGCCGACGCGTACTGTCGTGGCGTGACCCCTGTGGCTTCTTTGAACACCCGCTGCAGATGGGTTGGGCTGCTGTCGATTGCCCGGCCCAACTCGGCTAGAGTGGGGACTGAGCCGGATTCGCCTGATTGTTCTTGGATGTATTTACAGACCTTGCGCACCAGACCGGTGCTGGGAGTTTCTTGGTCCGGCAGGCAGCGTTTGCAGACCCTAAACCCGGCGGCTGGAGCAGGTGGGCCGACAGTATATTTCGGTGGAACGGACCGCATACACGAACCGCCCATCGGCTCTAGTATCCCTTTTCTGGATCGCCTCCCACATCTGGGGTCTAGGCCGGTGTTTTTCTCACTAGTAGCTATCATGTTGTTCCTCGTGGTCTTTGTTAGAGCTTAGTCTGATGATCGGACGAAGTGAGTTGAGTTGACCAGGGCCAGCAGCTTGCCGCCGTCGGCTGTGATTCGAGTGGTCACTGCCACCAGGGTTCGGCCTGGATGCGCCACGACGCTTTCAGACCGCAGCGTGCCGTCTTTGACGTTGCTTATGATTTGGGTTGAGATGCTCACCGCCACCGGCATCTCCTCCAACGTTATCGCCTGCCCCAAGGCTGCCATGGCGGCGAAAGTGGCCGATGTATCGGCTAGGGAGACCATGCTCCCGGCGTGGATGTGGCCCGACGGCGTCATGAGGCCCCGATGGATCGGCAGCTCAACCACCGCTCGTTCTTTGCTTACCTCGATAACCTGCATACCCAGGTGGCCCATCAAAGTGCCGTTGAAATGCTGCTCCACCCATTGGGCTAAAGTTTCCGGGGTTAGGTCTGTGGGCCATTTCTCCATTTCGTTTCCTGGCCGGTTGATGATTCAAGTTTTCTGACATCTCCAGAATACCCCAATCCCTGGAGCTGTTCTATCCGGTTCTTGCTTTCAAAACCGGTGTTTAAGAAGTCTCGAATCCAGCGTTTTTAGACTTTGTTTAATCGATGTTCCCGGCTTTTTAAAGGTAGTGACTTGCGGTCGTTGTTATGTCGTACAAACGTTCTATATAATCCATTCCCGACCAGGAAATAGCTTCAAATAGAGACCATAACCGGCCTCAGAATCAGAACATCTAAAGCCAATGACCGACCGTTCTATAGCCTGCATGCTTGTCACCCACCTCCCGGTTAAAGCCGAGATCCGCCGCTATCCTCAATTGCGGGGAAAGCCCGTGATCATCACCGAGAGTTACGGCTCCAAGAACCTGGTGCTAGACAGCTCTGCGGAAGTCCGTGGTGTGAGCGCCGGCATGCCTCTTGCCGAGGCCATGGCCCGGTGCAAAGACGCCTCTCTGGTGCAGGCTGACGCGCCCTACTATAACGAGACCTTCGACAAACTGGTCAAGGCGCTGGAACTGCGGAGTCCGGTGGTGGAAAGGGACGGGCTCGGTTGTGCCTACGTGGATCTGGATGGACTGGAGTTGATGTACGGAGGAGAGGCGCGGGTCGTTGCGTCGCTGCTCCAGGCTGCGCCCTCGGAATTCAACCCCCGGGTCGGCGTAGCAGGAGGGAAATTCCCGGCCTACATCGCCGCGGTGACCACCCAGAGTGGGCGCGCCACCAAGGTGCCCCAAGACGCAGCCGGGAAGGCGGCTTTCATGGGCGGATTGTCCATCGGCCTGCTGCCACTGTCATGGGCCAATAAGACTCGGCTGCACCGCTTTGGCATCCACACCTTGGGCCAGTTGTCGGACCTGCCGGAGGGCGCGGTCCAAGCTCAGTTGGGGGCTGAAGGCCGACGGGCCTGGCTGTTGGCCAGCGGCGTGGACAACAGATTATTGACTCCCCACCGGGCACAGCAAGTTGTGGAAGAGTCGCTGACCTTCCCCTCGCCCACCATAACCTGGAGTCCGATCTTGATGGCTTTGAGCACACTCTTGGGCCGCGCCTTTGCCCGGCCGGAAATCGGTGGCCGCTATGTGCGCACCGCCACCATCGAAAGCCGTGTGTACCGGCTGCCGCCCTGGGTGAAGAAATTTGGGTTCAAAGAGGCGTTGGGTAGCAGAGACCGGGCCCTGTTCGCCCTGAAAAGCCGGTTGGACAGTGTGACCCTGCCCGGACCGCTGGAAGACATGAAACTCACCCTAGCCGGGTTCACCGGCGAGTCGGGCATCCAGACCAACCTCTTCTCCGACGTCCGCAAGCAGGAGCAACTTAAGGAGATGATGCGTCAACTGGAAGCCTTGTTGGGCGGTAAACCGCCCATCTACAAAATGAAGGAGATAGAGCCGTGGTCACGCATACCAGAAAGACGCCAGGCGCTGGTCCCCTTCGACCCATAAATCCTAGAGGCAAAACGCCTGAGCCTGTGAACCAGAGCGCCCAGAGCTTGCAGTTCCGGCCCCTGAACCTGCCGGTGCCCATCGAGGTTGCCGAGGACAGGGCTGAGAGACCGGTGTCAGTCGCCCTGCCGCCCACCATCTCCAACCGCTCAGCCCGTTTCCGTTGGCCAACGCAAGAAAGCCGAAGCCCAACGCTCGCCGCCCTGGCAGTCACCTCCATCAACGACATATGGCAGGTGGACGATGAATGGTGGCGGGAACGCCCCATCTCCCGCCGCTACTACCAGATAACCACCCAAGACGATTGCCGCCTAACCATCTACCGAGACCAGCTAAACGCCCAATGGTACTGGCAGAAAGGGGGGTGAAAGCTTTCAGCGGTCAGCGGTCAGCAATGAAACGGAGTGGTTTCGATGAAAGATTTTAGAGAGTTGAAGGTGTGGGAGAAAGGACATAAGTTGGTTCTTTCTGTTTATAGAGTGCAGGGGGTTGCGGGCGAGAAGGCGATGCCGAACTCGCCCGTTTCTTTCTCATTGCGAGGGGCTCGGCAAGCGAACTGGAATACCACCTGCTATTAAGCCATGACCTAGGTTTTCTATCCACTGAAGAACACACAAACCTCTCAGTCAACACCACAGAAATAAAAAGAATGCTCACATCCTTCATCCAAACCATAAAAAACCACCAAGAAAACTGACAGTTGATAGCTGTCAGCTCGCTAATGTACGCCGAACTTCACTGCCACAGTAACTATTCCTTCCAGGAAGGGGCCTCCTCCGTGGAGGACCTGCTGGTGCGCGCCCGGGGCCTGGGGCTGCGTGCGCTGGCTTTAACCGACCACGATAATCTGTGCGGGGCCATGCATTTCGCCCAGGTGGCTAAGACTCTGGAGATGCAGTCCATCACCGGCGTCGAGATGACCATTAAAGACGGCTCCCACCTGACCTTCCTGGCTGAGAACAAGGACGGCTATAGCCAGCTTTCCAACCTGATCTCTTATTCGTATGTGGCCGCAGACCGCAAGAACCCCGCTCTGGACTTGAAGTACCTGCCGGACTTTCTCGACGGTCTGATCCTGCTGACCGGCTGCCGCACAGGCCGGGTGCCCAGTCTGCTGGCGGAGGGCCGCTACGCCGAGGCTGAGACCCAACTGCGGCAGTACCTGGACTGGTTCGGCGCTGACAACGTGTTCGTGGAATTGCAGCAGAACCTGGTGAAGGGCGACACCGCCCGCAACCGCCGGCTCATCGACCTGGCCCGCAAGCTGGGCGTCCCCACGGTAGCCACTAACAATGTCCACTACCACGTGCCGGAACGCCACCGGCTGCAGGACGCCCTGGTCTCCATCAAGAACAACCTCAGCCTGGAGGAGACCCACAAAGAACGTCGGGCCAACAACCAGTTCTATCTCAAATCACCTGACGAGATGGCATCCCTGTTCTCCCGGTGGCCTGAGGCTATCAAGAACACCCTCCGAATCGCCGAGCGTTGTTCATTCGATCTGACCAAGGACCTGGCCTACCGGTTCCCAGACTACCCAGTCCCCGATGGCGCCACTCTCCAGAGTCACTTGGAAGACCTGTGCCGCCAGGCCGCCGAACGCCGCTACGGCGGCGCTCAAACAACTCAAAGCAAGCAAAAAGTCGAAGACCGGCTGCAAGAAGAGCTTCGGCTGATCGGGAAGCATGACCTAGCGGGGTTCTTTCTGATCTACTACGAGATCATCCAGATGGCCCGTCAGATCATGATCGAGATGGGGTTGAACGATGCCGAGATACCCTTGGAGGAACGCCCGCCAGGGAGGGGTCGGGGCTCGTCGGTAGCCATGCTGGTGGGCTACTTGATTGGCCTATCCCACATCGACCCACTGGAATACAACTTGTCCCTGGACCGGTTTCTATCCGACGATCTGGGTTCGGTGCCCGACATAGACCTGGACTTTCCCCGCAACATTCGGGAGGAACTGATCGTGCGGGTGCACCGGAAGTGGGGCTGGGACCGGGCCGCTTTGACTGGCATGATCAGCACCTACCAGATGAAAGGTGCCATCCGGGACCTGGGTAAGGCGCTGGGTCTGCCCGCCCAGGGCATGGACAAGCTGGCCAAGCGGGTCGACTCCCACGACGCCAAGGAATTGGAACTGGAGATGCTGCAACTGCCCGAGTTCCGGGACAAGGTGGACGCACCGGGCTGGCGTAACCTCATTGAGATGGCAACCCAGTTGGACGGTTTTCCAAAGTACCTGGCCCAACACCCCGGCGGCATGATTATCAGCTCGTCTCCCCTCATCGACACGGTGCCGATCCAGCAGGCGGCCATCGCCGATCGCTACATCTGCCATTGGGACAAGGACAGCATCGACCAGGCCGGGTTCGTGAAGATCGACTTCCTGGCCCTGGGCGCGCTTTCTCAAATGCAAGAGTGTTTACTTTTAATAGAAGAGCGTGAGGGCAATTACATCGACCTGAGCCGCATCGACTTCAATGACAAGGCAGTTTACGAGAACATGCACCGGGCCGATACCATCGGTATCTTTCAGGTGGAGTCGGCCGCCCAGATGCAGACCGTGCCCCGCATCAAGCCCTGGAACTTGACTGATATGGCCTACGAGGTGGGCGCGGTGCGTCCCGGCGTGGGAGTGAACGACGGCGTTACGCAGTTCATCCAACGCCGTTCCGAGGGCGTCCCTTGGGACTACGACCACCCCCTGGAGCAGAGGGCGCTGGAGCGTACCCTGGGGATCATCCTGTTCCAAGACCAAGTGAACCAGGTGGCTATGGATGTGGCCGGTTTCACGGGGCTGGAAGCCGACCAACTGCGCCGGGCCTTTGGCAAGCGCAACAACGAACTTTTGATTCGCCACTATTGGGAGAAGTTCCGGGACGGGGCCGGCGAGTTGGGCGTTTCTGAAGATGCCGCCCAACGGATCTTCCAGAAGTTCAACGGCCACTACATGTTCCCCGAGTCCCACGCCTTTGCCTTTGGCGCGACCGCCTACCACATGGCCTGGCTCAAGTATTACTACCCATTGGAATTTTACGTTGCGATATTCAATCAGCAGCCCATGGGTTTTTACAACACCGAGACCCTGAAGGAAGACGCCAAACGTCACGGCATCACCGTCTTGAATCCAGACATCAACCACAGCCGGGAGAAATGCATCATCAAGGACGAATGCCTCTTGCTGGGGCTGAGCTACGTCCGCGGGATGGGAGATGCCGCGGCGTCACAGGTGGTGGCGGCCAGGGATAAAGGAGGCCCATTCAAGAGTCTGGCCGATGCCATGGAGCGCACCGGACTACAGCGGGAGATAATCGAGAACTTGGTAACCGCCGGGGCCTTTGATGCGTTGAATACCGCAGCGGCAGCAGAGATGGAGTCTGAAAAGAGGAAGGGGAATACAGGTCGCCGGCAGGCTTTGTGGGAGGTTGGACTGCGCTACCGGCCCATCAACACCCAGCAGCCACTGCCGCTGCCCGTGGAACAGGACATGACGGAACTGCCAGAGCAGAGCGAATGGGAGACCATGGGCGAGGAGTACCGCATCCTGGGGCTGTATCCGGAGGGCCACTTGATGGCCTTGGCCCGGCCACATCTGCGGCGGGGAATCCTTTCCAGCCGTGACCTAGACACCGAAGCCGACGGCGATATAGTCACCGTGGCCGGACTGGTGATACGCCGCCAGCGGCCCCTGGCCAAGGCGGTATTTCTCACGCTGGAGGACGAATTTGGGCACATCCCACTGGTGGTATGGCCCGGTGAATTCGCCAAGTACCGTCAGATAATCAGAGAGCCGCTGCTGATCATACGCGGTGAGGTCTCACGGCGAAGCGGCACCATGAACATAGTGACCAAGCACGTGGAACCGATGCCCGCCATGGACCATCTACCTAAGTCCAAAAACTGGCAGTAAAGACTACCGGCTAGTCAGAGCCTTCCAGCTCGGCCTTCATCTTCTTGGCCATCTTGCCTTCGGGCATGGGTGTCGCGGCGGCGACCAAAAGTTTCATTGGCGCCATAAACCAGGGAATCTTGGTGACCTTCCAATTGCGTCGAACTCGGGAGCAGCCAACCTCGCCAGAGACAGACATCTGCCAACCTAGTTCCCATTCTATTGGGCATCACCACATGGAAATCAAGGCTCTCATTGGGAGTCAAACCAGTGATGGTAACCCGGTCCAGTTTGCCGCCTGTTTTACCCGATGAATAGGTGTGGCCTCCGCTGGAGGGCTTTCTTGCTCGGCGATGATTGAGATGTTGGCAACAGCCCAATTGGCATGGCGAGTCAAATCTGAGATGGCCTCTAAGACTTTATCAGGCGGGGCATTGATGACGATACTGGACATATCCATTCCTCCTAAACGCCAGTAATCTCTGCACTATTGCGTATGGGGATAGTTATTATTATATCCTAGCCACATAGAGTCCACAAAATGAGAACGAACCGCTTAATAATAACAAGCGTAAATCCACTGAATTCGGAAAATCGTCTGCCCGGTTCAATCAGGTGCTAGAATGTCCGCCAAACATTCACGCGCCACGAAGGAACAAATCCAGAAGGAACAAAACAATGATTGATACAGTAATCAAAGGCGGAACGGTGGTTACGCCAGCCGGAGTCGGTGACTGGGACATCGGATTGGAAGGCGATAAGATTGCCGCCGTCGCTATGCCCGGAGTCCTGCCATCCGAGGGCGTTAGGTCCATCAACGCTACCGGCAAGATCGTTGTTCCAGGAGGCGTCGAGGCCCACGCCCACGCCGCCGCCAATGTGCAAGAAGGCCTGCGGGAGCTAGTCCCCGGAACTCCAAACGCTGGCCCGGCAGTACATTCCCTGGGGGCCATCTGGGGCGGCACCACCACTGTGGTCGACTTCACACCAGTGAACAACGAGGGCGACTTGGCCCAAGGGGTCCATGACTTCATGTCGGTCTGGCAGGGCCAGGCCTACACCGACTACACCACCCACGTCATCTACCGAAATTCCAACACTCCCGACTCCATCGCCAGGTTCGGAGAGTTGGTCTCTGCCGGTTTCCCCAGCGTAAAGATCTTCACCACCGATATCCGTCCCCCCGGCAACGAGGGCCGCACACTGACCCCCGGTGGACGCCTGGAAACCGGCCGGCTCTATGACCTGATGGAGCAGGTGTCCCGCCATAGCGGCATGCTCGCAGTCCACGGTGAAGACGACGAGTTGGTGATGTACAACTACCTCATGGCTCAACAGCGGGATCAATGGGACTGGTACAACGCCAACCTGATTCACTCCAAGGCAGTTGAAGACCTGGCTTTTAGGCACGTTACCCGCATGGCCGAACGCACCGGCGCTGGCATGTATTTCGTCCATGTGACGGCCCAAGACGGAGTTGACGTGATCGCCGAAGCCCGCAGCAATGGGCAGCCAGTTTACGGAGAGGTCCTCACTCTGGCCCTTTCCTTTGAGGCCGGACGCTACCGGGAAGACGACGGCATGAAGTACCACACCTACCCCTCCCTCAAATTTGAGGAAGACCGGCTTGGCCTGTGGGACGCCGTCATGAAGAACGATCTGTCATTCACCGCCACTGACAGCAGCTTCACCACCTATCTGGACAAGATTGCCGGAAGGAACATCGAAGATATGCGCGGCGGCAACATCGGCATCGAGATACGCATGGGCGTCAATTACTCAGAAGCCGTGGTCAAGAGAGGCATGTCCCTAGAGCGTTTCGCAGACGTGACTTCCAGCAACGCCGCCAAGATACTCGGTATGTATCCGCAGAAGGGGGCCATCGCGGTTGGCAGCGATGCCGACTTTGCCATCATTGACCCCTCCGTCAAGAAAGCCTTGGCTATGTCTGACCTGCACGTTCGCGATTTCTCACCCTGGGAAGGCTGGGAGGTTGAGGGATGGCCCACAACCGTGATTCTTCGAGGCAAGATCATGGTGGACAACGGCCAGCTTTTGGGCGACGGCAACGACGGCCAAATGATACTCCGCAAGGTGGACCAGAGCGTTTTACAAAGACCAGCGGTCTAGAATAGC
>VFHF01000169.1 GCA_009392095.1 SAR202 cluster bacterium | reverse complement strand
TATATTTCACGACAAACATAATTACCTCCAACTAAAACCTAACGATGCCGGTTTCGCACGTTCTTGGTTATGTAATATTTGACAATAATTCATCGACCTTTGGATGATGTACTGGATTAAAAAATTGGGCAAATAAAAACCCCGCAGTTTTATCTGCGGGGTTTGTTTTGCTTTTTGGTACCCCGGATGGGCTTCGATCCCATGATCTCCACCTTGAAAGGGTGGCGTCCTGGACCAGGCTAGACGACCGGGGCACGTACCTATTCTACTATAGGGTTGGTGCTATTGGTAGCGGCTTGGCGAAAGAAAATCAGGACCGGTTGAACGCTGACTGCTGAAAGCTCCCGGCTACGGGTAGACCGCCAGAGCCTCCAACGACGTCTCCTCGGGAAACCCGCACATTACGTTCATATTCTGCACGGCCTGGCCGGCGGCTCCCTTCACTAGATTGTCCAAGCAGCTTATTACGATAAGGCGACCCGTGCGATTGTCGATCGAAGGGTGGACCAGGCACAGATTGTTGCCCAGAGTCTGCTTGGTCTGGGGAGGTGTGGCCACCACCCGCACGAAGGGGTCGTCGGCGTAGTAGTCCCGGTATAGGTCCAAAATCTTCTGCTGGCCCTCTTCCCCCGCCCATTTGGCTCGGTCAATCAGGGTCGCATAGCATGAACTCAATATTCCCCGGGTCATGGGAATCAGATGGGTCAAGAAGGTCAGATTCAACGGTTCTCTGCCCAACGGAGCCAGTTCTTGAGTGATCTCGGGAAGGTGCCGGTGTCCGTTCAACGAGTAGGCGAACACGTTCTCGTTCACCTCGGAGAAGTGGTTGGTCATGTTCAGGCTTCGGCCGCCGCCTGACACACCTGATTTGCTGTCAACGATGATGTCTTGGGTGATGATTCCCGCGGCAACTGCTGGGGCCAAGCCTAGGATGGCGCTGGTTGGGTAGCAACCAGGGTTGGCCACCAACCTGGATGTCCTAACATCGTCCCGATGCAGCTCTGTGAGGCCATATACGGCCTCTTCCAGGTAGGTAGGGTCCGGATGGTCCACTCCGTACCATTCCTGATACTCGTCGGCCTGTTTCAGGCGGAAATCGGCGCTGATGTCGACGACCTTCACCCCCTGCTCCAAAACTGGGATGCAAGCCTCGGCGCTGGCTTTGTGAGGCAGGGCTGAGAACACCAGGTCCAGGCTGCCACTGAGCTCCGGCTCAATCGTCAGGTCCATGGCTGTCAGGTGAGGGAACACCTCGTTCAACTGCTGGCCAGCGGCGCTCCTACCGGTGACCGAAGTGACTTCCACCTCAGGGTGACGGTACAAGATGCGGGCCAATTCGGAGCCTGCGTAGCCGGTGATGTTGATGATCCCTACTTTCATATCGTTTTCTCTTTGATCACTGGGTTTCGGGTTGGGGAACGTGGGGCATGGGCGCCCCGGCGGTTCCTGCCGGAGTCTGATCTTCTTGTTCGGCCAATGCGGCCAGGTCTGCCTTGCTCATAAATTTCTTTCGTGAGGGACAAAGCGCGCCAACCACGCATTCGGGGCATAGGGGCCGTTGGGCCCGGCACACCTGGCGGCCGTGATTGATGTATGAGACGTGGAAGTTGAAGACTTCCTCCGGATCAACCTTCTCCTCCAGGATGTCGTGGGCTTTATCTGCGCTGACCTTGGGGCCAATGACCCCCAAGCGCTGGGAGACCCGGTAGATGTGGGTGTCGATGGCCATGGCCGGCATGCCCAGGGAAAAGCTTAGCACGATTCCAGCCGACTTTGGGCCGATGCCCGGTAGCTGCCTAAGCCAGGCCTTGGCATCTGCGAGCGGCATCTCGCGCAGGAACGACAGGTCCAGAGAGCCGTTCAGCTCCAGGATCCGGTTCAAGACTGCTTTGATCCGAGGGGCCTTGATTTTGGCCAGACCTCCAGGCGCAATGGCCTTCTCAACCTCAGAGGTTTCTCCAGATGCCACAGCCTCCAGAGTAACGAACCGGTCCATCAAGAGGCGGTAGGCGCGGCTAGAGTTGATGTCCGAGGTGTGCTGAGAAAGGATGGTGAAGACCATCTCATCGGTCGGAGGCAAACGTGGTTCTTGGTCGAACGGGCCGTATTGCTCGGTCATCATCTCGATGGTCCGGGCAATGTCGGCTTTGCTTTTGGTTCTGGGAGCCCTCTTTTTTACGACGGTCTTAGGCATGGAGCTCGTTCATATTTTCAGTGTGAACAGGTAAAGATTTTAACATTCGGGAGTCTAATAATACAAAAACCGGGAGGCTAGCCTCCCGGTTTTTGTTGTTCCTTATTTGAGGTAGGAAACGTTAGAACAGGTGGCAGGTAAGAGTGTGCCCGGGAGCGATCTCTTTTACTTCGGGCGTGTCTACCGAGCAACGGTCCATCGCTGCGGGGCAACGGGGGTGGAAATAGCAACCGGAAGGCGGATTGAGTGGCGAGGGAACCTCACCCTGGAGGATGATTTCCTCTTGTTCCATGTCCGGGTGAGAGGGCAACGCGGCTGACATCAGAGCTTTGGTGTACGGATGGGACGGGTTGGTAAAAAGCTCTTGCACCGGAGATAGCTCAACCACCTGACCCAGATACATGACCGCGACCCAGGTGCACATGTAACGCACCGTGGCTAGGTCATGGGCAATCAGCATGTAGGCCACGTTGTATTCCGCCTGAAGGTCTTTCAGGAGGTTCATAATCTGAGCGCGGATTGACACGTCTAAGGCCGATACCGGCTCATCTAGCACGATCACTCTCGGGTTCAGGGCCAGCGCGCGGGCAATGGCCAGCCTTTGGCGTTGTCCGCCTGAGAACTCGTGAGGGAAGAGGTTGGAGTGGTACTCGTTCAATCCGACATCGTTCAGGAGTTTCATCACCCGTTCTTGTTGTTCGGCACGGGTGATGTTCCAGTTGATGACCATGGGCTCGGCGATGATGTCCTTGACCCGCATGCGTGGGTTCAGTGAACTCCACGGGTCTTGGAATACCGCTTGCACCGAACTCCGGTACGATTTTCTGGCGGCTGCCGTGGAATTGTGGACGTCTTGGCCCTCGAAGAGAATGGCCCCCTCGGTGGGATCCTCTAGCATAAGCATCATCTTCGCGGTGGTGCTTTTGCCACAGCCGGACTCGCCCACGACTCCGAGGGTTTCACCCGCCCGGAGCTCGAAAGAGATGTCGTCCACTGCTTTGATGTGGCCTGTCACTCTGGAGATTAACAGACCCTTGGTCACCGGGAACCACTTCCTAAGGTGTTGAGCTTCGAGGATTACCTGCCCGCGATCGGATTGCTGCGGCGTTGTCTCTAATGTGGTCATTCTAACCGCCAACATGACGCGATGTGTCCGTCGGACACATCCATCGAATCAGGATATTGCTCATGGCACTTGTCCATCACAACCGGACAACGGTCGGCAAAGGCACAACCCACCGGTAGGTCATGGAGCGGTGGCGGTTGACCTTCAATCGAGAACAACCGGTCAACGTCCCGGTCCATCTTGGGCACAGAGGATAAGAGAGCCTCGGTATAGGGATGGGAAGGGTTGTTGAAGATGTCTCGAACGCTGCCGTGCTCTACGATACGGCCGGCGTACATCACCGCCACACGGTCGCACATCTTGGCGACGATGCCGAAGTCGTGCGTGATGAAGATGATGGATAGGTCTGAGTCCTTTTGAATATCTTTAAGCAGCTTCAGGTATTGGGCCTGAATAGTTACGTCCAGAGACGTGGTTGGCTCATCCGCGATCAGCACCTGAGGTTGGCAAGAGATGCCGATTGCACCCACCACTCTCTGGCGCATACCGCCACTCATCTGGTGGGGATAGTCCTTGGCCCTAGTCTCCGCGGCGGGGATGTTGACCTTTCGTAGGACCTCAAGGGCCTTCTCCATCACCGAGCGCTTCGGGATTTCTCGCTGGTGAATCGTGATCGCCTCTTCCACCTGGTTTCCGATATTGAAAACAGGGTTCAGTGAGGTCATGGGGTCCTGGATGATGAGGGCGATCTTACTTCCCCGAATCTGGGCCATTTCCTGCTCGGAAATCTGGACGATGTCTTCCCCGTCTAGGACTATCGATCCCGAAACGATGCGGCCGGGAGGAATCGGAATCAGCCTCATGAGCGAGAGCATAGTCACGGACTTACCGCAACCAGACTCGCCGACGATTCCAAGGGTTTCGCCACGGCGCAGGTCGAAAGATATCCCGTCAACGGCTTTAACCGTCCCCCAGCGGGTAGTGAAGTGCGTCCTCAGATTATCGACTGTTAAGACGGTCTCCGTATTTATCCTGGTTTCTGTGGTGGCCATTGAATACTCTTCACCTTAATTATCTGCGTTAATCCGAATCGCTTTTTAGGCGAGCACAGGCTTTCGGTCACTCCAGTTGCCGCAGGCGCGGGTCCAGAGTATCTCGGAGCCAGTCACCGAACAGGTTCAGTGACATCACCGTCAACATGATGGCGATGCCGGGGAAGGTGGAAATCCACCAGACTCCGCCGGCCAGCTTGTCGCGGCCGTCAGCCACCATGGATCCCCAGGCCGGCGTGGGAGGCGGGACGCCAGCTCCCAAGAAGCTTAGGGTGGACTCCAATAGGATTACGATACCTACCTGGAGAGTCGCCACCACAATCAGAGTATTGATGGTCCCTGGGAATACGTGTATGAACAGAATCCGGGCAGTTGAAGCGCCGGAGACCTTGGCCAATGACACATAGTCCATATGCTTAAGTTGTAGGACTTCGCCCCGCACTTGGCGGGCGAATCTAGGCCATATAAACAAACAGAGCACGGTAACGATGATCCATAACGACTGACCCAGTGTTATCACCAACACAAGGGCGATTAGGATCAACGGTATGGCTAATTTGATATCGACAAGGCGCATCAAAATCTCATCGACTACGCCGCCGTACCAGCCTGCTGCT